>CAZFFN010000120.1:0-62355 GCA_964518165.1 uncultured Thermoplasmatales archaeon | reverse complement strand
CAGCCAAATAAGGATATCAGCAAGGATCCACAAGTTATACAACAATACAGAGAACATGAAATAAAAAAGTCTTATGAAATAGCTTTTAGATGTGGTCTTTGGAAGATATGAATGCTTCTTAACACGATAGCTTGTTTCTACACCCCAACGTTTACCATACAACAAAAAGAGTCTTTCAGCAAGGTTTACATCGTTTTCATTGTATTCTTCATTAGTGGCAAATGCTCTTTTATCACCCTTTTCATCTTCGACTATTACAAGATTAAACGTTATATCCTTCATCTCGAAATCAGTAATTACGCATGGTGATGAAGCAATACTCAGCATCTTTTTTACTGTGGGTATTTGAGTAGCAGGCATCAAATACTTCAATTGAAATTGTTCAAATACTTTGATTGCTTTTGAGTCAAAGAAACCACGATCAACATAAACCCGTCTAATCTTAATCCTCTGTTGAGCATATCTTAACAGTTTGGTCAAGATTTGTTCTTTGTTATCAAATGGTCCAACAGGTAAAGCAAGCATTGTAAAACGCTTTCCTACCTCTACGATATTTATCGTTGCAAACTTGTAACATTTTGAGGTGCCACGATCTGGTTCTTTACCAACAACCATGGGGGTGTTTCGATCACCGTAGAAATACCACTCTGTAAAATCAATAGCAACATCATACCGTTTATGTAAATCAAAGATATTTGCTTGTTTTGTCATCTGCCAGACGATTTCAAAAAGCGTAGTAAACATCTTATGAATTTGTTTAGGGTCTTGATAATTTTTCAAATGATACAATAGTGTATCTGCATCGGGGCAATTACAAGGTCGTAATTGTTTGAATGTTTTATTACCGTTTTCTGCAAAATCCCTGGTTTGACCTAGATGTATCATGAGATCGATGAACTGGTTTTTAGAATAAACCGTGTTATAGTTTAGGTTTAGATCTATAAATGGTGAGAAACGTTTTTTGACAAGGCTACAGATTTCTTTTGTTTTCTTGTTTTTCAAATGGTTTTGGTTCCATGCCTTCGTCTGTTTCTGTGGTTTTTCTGGCTCCAGTGTCTTAACATCAAGCAGTATCCCAAACTTCTCAGAAACCTCTTCAATCTTATCTACTGCAAAGTCGATTAGTTCTCTTGTTTCTTCATCAAGAATATGATTTATGAAATATCCAATTGTTCTTCTATCAGGTGTTTTACTAAATCCAAGCTTCCATTTTACAGATGGTTTTCTCCGTAAATGTTTAGTTAGTTTTGAATGGAATTTTATACCCTTTAACTGTTGATAAATGACAAGTTTCAGAAGTGAATCATAGTTATAATCTATAGATCTATATTCCTGGTTTTTAAAAAGAGTCACACCGAATTTGTTTAGAAACTCATCTATACTGATATAATTTTCTTGTTTGAATTGTTCGAATGTTTTATAAATCTCCAGCTCTATCTTTTGCTTGGAGACACGCATTTTGCTTAGATTCATGTGTGTTCTCCAGGCTCCTTGAGAAGTACCATTTCTCTTGGAGCCATTAATAATTAAATTTGTCTTTTAATATCCACCAATAATACTAATTATAAATACTAATAGTTAGTATAATATATAAATTTTACGTTCCATTAGTGCTTATAGAAAGTATTAATAATCAATAATAACATATATCGTTTTAATGACGAAAGAAAATGTTGAATTAGCTTTAAAACTTCTTAAAATATGTGAACCTCAAACTCCAAATGAAATTGCAGAACTGGCAAAATTAAATCAAAAAACAGTACAAACTATCCTACTAGACTTGGCAAACACAAAGGACGATATTAAAATGAAAAAAGTTGGAAGATTTAGGCTATTTTGGAAAACAAAGTGATTTAGTATTTTTCTAAAAAATAATGATTAACAATCGTAAAGGTAAGTTTTATATTTCTTTTTTATTTCAAATTATTGAAACAGGGAGGCTGAATTGAAAAAAATAACTGTATCTATTATTGCCATTGCAATAATTTTATCTTCAATTGTTATCTTTTTGCTAATAGATGCAGACAATGATGGTTTAACAACTTTCTCAGAGCTAAAGGCAGGTACTGAAATATTCAAATCAGATAGTGATTCAGATGGTTTAAGTGACGGGGAAGAAATTAATGATTATGGAACTGATGCTTTAAATTCAGACTGTGACAATGATGATATTTTAGACGGGGATGAAATAAATACATATTCCACAGATCCGCATAAATCTGATAGTGATTCTGATGGATTAGATGACAATGATGAAATCTCAGTATATCATACAGATCCTAATGATCCGGATTATGACGATGATGGTTTAAGCGATGGCGATGAAATTACTGCTGGAACAGAAATTAAAAATTCTGATACAGATGGTGATGGAGTAAAAGATGGATATGATTCAAGTCCTCTAACACATAATTGGAAGTTGCTGGATTCTGATGATGATGGATGGGATGATTATAAGGAATATTATGAGGAAGGAACTGACAGATTTGATAGTGACACAGATGGAGATGGAGCTCCAGATGGTTATGATGCTCATCCTTTAAGTACTGCTAAAAAAACTAAGAAAACTTACGAATGGTATTATCCTTCTGATAGGAGATGGACTTGGGAAATCTATGTTTCTTATGATCTATATATGTATGAATCTCAGTTAGACCGGATATATACTTGGAGTAAATGGGGCGATTACACCCTTGATCCAACTGCTAAGCAACTTGCTTCAGGATTGAAAGAATCTGCAGAAGAACAAGGTTATACTTACTATCAAACTGTTGATTTCATCCTTGCTTTTGTTCAAAGCTTACCGTATACACAGGATAGTGTTACAACAGAAGCAGATGAATATCCAAGATATCCCTTAGAAACCCTATATGAAGATGGGGGCGACTGTGAGGATACAAGCATTCTATTTGCTAGCATACTTAGGGAAATGAAGTATGATAATTGTCTTACATTATTGCCAGGACATGCGATGGTCAGTGTATACGGCGATAGTGATTATCCTGGATCTTATTTTACAAAAAATGGAAAAAAATACTATTGCTGTGAAACCACTAGCTCCGGTTATAAAATGGGAACAATGCCTACGTCACATGCAGGAGAATCTGCAACATTGTATAATGTAGGAGTTACAAATCCTGTAACTCCTCCAAATCCTCAACCACGTACGTCTGTTGTTGATTATCACAGCATTGACACATATGAAGGTTTTGATAGAGTAGGATATGTTTATGTAGTGATAAAAAACAACGGCGACCCGGGATACAATGATGTATCAGTTACAGTTACCCAAGGAGAAAATCAATGGACAAAAAGTGAATCAGCATATCTTAATAGTTATCAATCTACAATCCTATCTTTTAGATTCTCTGAGATAGAATTATGGACTTCCGAATCCTGGTCATATAGCATTAAAACATAGTCAGATGAGCAAGAAATAGTTAAGGAGAGATTTATAAAAGATTAAATGTTTTGAGATATGGATTTTGGAGAGGAAAATATGCCTGCAAAAGGAACAAAAAGAGTTAGAAAGTCTCATGTTAGACATAAAAAAGTTGGTGTTGGCAATATAAAAATAAATGACCCATTTAGCAAACCTACAAAAGTAAAAGCTGTTTGGAAAAAGAAAAAATAATACAGGCAATGATAAAATGCCAGATAACTTTGGGATACCTACTTATAATGAGATAATGGGTATAAAAACAACTAAACGCAAGAGAACAACAAAAAAGACAACAAAGAAAAAAACCAATAAAAAGTTTACATTGACACCTGCTACAAAACGTTTGATTATTAAAGAGGTGGGGAAATGTGAACGATGTGGAAAAAAAGAGAATTTACAAGTCCATCATATAAAAGAGCAAAATGAAGGTGGAGGGCACACGCAGAGCAATCTAATTGTTTTATGCTATGGTTGTCATAAAAACAAAGCTCATAGAGGTTCATTTTCAGTAGCTGAACAGAGAAAAAAAGTTAGAGGAAGAAGTCAAAAATTGAAAAACAATATTACAGTTATATTGAACAAGGCAAAAAAAAGACAAACAAAAACAACCAAATGTGCCAAAAAAACTGCAAAACGAAAAACAACCAGAAAGAAAAACAGCAATCCTTTTGAAATTGATTTTAAACCAAAGTACAAATTTTGAGGGAAAAAATGAAGAAGGTTCCAACATCTGTGGCAACTGTTTTCTTATTAATCGTTAGTCTCAGTGGATGTCTAGAAGAAATAAAATCACCAGATTCAGAAATTATAGAGATTTCTGGGATGAATGTTGAACAAACTATAAACTATGCAGAAAAACCAGTGAAGCTAATAGTATCAGGTATGAATTGCATAATAACTGTGACTGAAGATACAAACTTAACAGAAGTTGAAATTTCTGGTGTGAATTCAATTGTCAGAGTATCACGAAGTCACTCATTTACTTCTAGCGTATCTGGAGTAGATTCAGAGATTATATATTATGATTAAAAAAAGATATGATGAAACATGAATGTTGATAGTATTGGAAACAAATTAGTAAGATGCGAATTTTGTTGCGAAGCCATAAATAACAAGCCCGATAAAGGCATTATTCCAAGATGCTTGATTTTTGAAGAGAAAAACAGTGGAAATGGTGCAATAATAGTTGGTTTGAATCCTGGAAAAGCAAAACAAAACGAGCAGGAGCATTATCTGAAAAACAAAAATACATACAAAGCTGTCAAGGATTATTGGGCAAACAACATTCAGCATCATCAATATTACAAAAAAATTAGAGAATTATTATCATGTTTTGGATTTAATGGTTCGATTCTCTGGACTGAATTAGTTAAATGTGAATGTTCTGGTGAAAATGGTGTTATTCCCATTCAGACTATGAGAACCTGTATTAATGAATATCTTAAAAAGGAAATAGAATTATTTCCAGATTATACAATTTTTGGAGTGGGTAATACCGCATTTGAATTTTGCGCGTTAAGTTTTCCCAATCATTTTATTATTGGAATACCACATCCTACAGGATCTTTTGGAAATTTCACCCGATTAATGAACAATATCAAAGAAAACAAACAGAGTTATTTAGATAAAATATTTGATAAAAAAGATAGGAACAAAAAACATAGAGCTTTAAAGATATTTGAATGAAAATAAGACTAAAAATAAAAGGAATAAAATTTTATGTTAATCAGAGACATCTGAGATTTTAATCGAATCGCCCTTGTATATTTTTGCAACTTCTAGATTCTCTGTTGTATAACTACAAGTTATATCATCATTTTTTACAATTCTGTACTGAGGAGGAGCGATTTTAACTATTTCTAAAGTTGGCATCTCTTTTACCTCAATTTCTATTGGAATGGTTTCTGGTGGATCTACTAGTATTGCCTTAATAGGTTCTATCTCTATAAATTCAGGGGGGTCAATAGGTTTAACTTCAGGTGTATCTATTATTGGTATTATATATAGAGGCAAAACTGAGAAATAACAATACTCTGTGAATTTGTATTTTGGTTCTTTAACATAATATGATACAGCTACACGATAATCTCCGGGTGATGAATCTACTTTCCACGAATCTTTTAATATTTCTCCCGGTTCAAGGGATAAATTAAGATATACACAGAGAGAATAAACTTCAGGATAAACAAGCTCCCAGCTTCCATCTGTTTGCCTTTTTTCGATATTCCATATAGGTGGAGCGCCATAGATATATGCAATATCTTTACCATTATTTTCAATGATAATATCAACCTGTTCTCCATAGTCATAACTACCTTTATCAGTGGATATACTGACATCCCCAGTTATTGGTTTTTTATACCATTCAAAAATAGGTTTAAACCATACTTTTAATTCACTATTTACATCTTCGTTAAGAGAAGCAGCTGTAGCAATGCCAGTTATC
Source organism: uncultured Thermoplasmatales archaeon (assembly GCA_964518165.1). Classification (GTDB taxonomy): domain Archaea; phylum Thermoplasmatota; class E2; order DHVEG-1; family DHVEG-1; genus CAYZTD01. Next base: position 56,467 of record CAZFFN010000120.1, on the reverse strand, counting down.
CCAAGGCCTACAATCAATATTACAAATATTGTTAGTGTTTTTTTAAATTTCATTTTTTCACCTTTTTCAAATATCACTTAAAAATTATGTGGTCTTCTTTATATACCAAATGTGGAGCGCTTTTTTGACTATTATTTAAACATTACGGAGACTCATTTTTATAATCCAAGTAATTATCTCCAAGATAACAACGTGTTTTTCTACCTTTTTTTACAAGGCTTATAAGATCTGCTTGTTGCAATACTTTAATGTTATAACTAATGGTTTGAGGTTTTTCATCTAAAACTTCTGCTATTTCTCTTTGATTTAAACCTTCATTTGATTTAATAGTCTCTAAAATCTTTATCTGTAAATCAGTTAGTCTATATCTTTCTTCTTTTGGAAAAGTCATGTTTGTTGTATAAAAAGCACGATAGCGCAGTCCTTCACGACGCGATTTAATCATGCCTGTTTTTTCTAGCATATGTAAATGATATGAGAGAGTACCGTTTTTTACATCTATTTTATCCATAATTTTATTGTAGTGTACACCAGGGTTTGTTTTGATTACTGCATATATCTCTCCTCTTACAAATTGGTCGAGTACGTCTTGTTTTTGTACCCTTGTATATAGAGGCATTGCTAAGGAGAGTAATGTTAGAATTTTGTATTTTCCCGTTTCAGTTATAGCAAATCCTAAGATTGCTGCTGTGCTAATACCTGCAGTACTTGCAGCTATTGGTTCTTTATTTTCTACTACAAAATCTTCAACGACTAAATATGTATGTTTCAAATCGCCTTCGAAAGGTACAATATTTAATGTACTGGTGTTAATAGTTAAAGTATCATTTAAAGCAAAATTGAAAACTACGTTATAATCTCCATATTTATCATAAATATGCGTTGGAGATGCATCAGTAATATCATATTGTATAACATTTCCATCTCCCCAATCTATTGTATAAAACTCTATAGTCTCATATATTTCTGGTGTCTGTAATTCTTTTAAACTAATTTTTGTTTTATAAGTATCTAGTTTATCAACTGAATAACTGAAGTCTATAGTTTTTTCAAAATTTTCAAATGGTGATAAGTCAACAACAGGATTTGTTGGATAAAGAGTTTTATTTAACGTTCCTAGGTTTATTACTTGATGATTAGTTTGTGTATCGTAAACGATTTTGCTACTATCGGGCAATAAATAAAATCTGTTTTCAGAAGTTTTAATGCCTATTTGGTCATCTGGGAGTTGGATTGTAATATAACTGTCTGGAATTGTTAATTCTTCTATTTGTCCATTTGTATTTATTGTCAAATTTGGTTGATAAAATGGAGATATCAAGACCAAGTCATCATCAGTATTTATTGTATAAGGTGAGGCAATGGTCAACGTAGAAGTATTATCGAAAATATATGATTCTTCTGCATCAGCGTTTGAAACTAAAAAAACGATATTGATAATAAGTAAAGAAATTACGAATAGAAATAATACTCTAAATTTAGCATATGATTTAATCATGATAGCAAGAAATTAAAGTTGTTACAAAGTATTTATAGATATTGGAGGAAGATTTTGATTATTTTTATAGATAAAATTATTTGAATGTTTTCTAATAAAAAAACAAAATATCAATCGCATGCGACAGTGCCGATTAAAAACGTAAAAGCTCATAGAAAAATACAAAATGTTTGGTTTGCAAGACTAGATAGTGTCAAAAACAATTGTACCTGGTGCCCGATATGTAATAAAACAAAAACAGTATAATTTTTTAAAAGTAAATAGACTCGCTATCTAAGCAGACATCTATCCATAAGGAGAAAGAAAAAAGGAAAAGTGAAATGCATTTAAAAATAGAGAGAGATTTTCTCTCATCTATTTTACTTTTTAAGGTAAAAAATGATGAATTACCAAAAAAGCACTCTTTCCCATTTATGCAAACAAGATTTATATAACTCCTGTATCTTAGTAATTAATATGAAAAAAACAAAAATTAATGGACATATCAACCCCATTGGAGTTGAAGTCGCATATGGATCTGAACATGATTTTCAGAAAATTAAACCAAAACCATATGCCTGTTATCTTGATGAAAATATGGAAGGCATATGTTTTGATGAAAATCTAAACCAATTTATAATAACTGAAACTCAGCGCCTAATTAAAAAAATAGAGTAGTATCCAATCAAGGGAGATAATGTGAATAAGAAATACAAATGCAAAAAGTGTGGTCATGAATTAAAAAAAGATGAAATACCCTGCCCCAAATGTGGTTGTAAAAGCAGGGCGATATCTATTGAAATCATTGAAAAAATTGAAATTCATGATAAAATAGAGGGGAAAGCGAAACACAAAAACTGTAAAAAGCCTTTCAATGAATTTATATCCGGGGATGATCTTTATAGAAAATCAGGAAAATGGTACCATAAGGAAAGAAACATAGATCGAGAGAACAACAAATATAGAGAAATTATTAAAGATAAAAAAACTGGAAAAGTAATACATAGATGTGAAGAGCCCCTCTCAAAACACACAGGGCATGGAAGTGATAAGAAAAAAACAACAAAATAAAAGAACTATTTTTTATCTTTTTCTAACCTATCTACTATGCCTCCAACATAAAATATGCTTCCAAAGAATACAATAGCACCTAGAATTACAAGAAATACTTTCCCATAAACTCCAAAAGTTGTCAATTCCCAAAAACTAAAAAATGAAGCTACAAAAAAACTACCAAGAGCACCTAATAATCCACCTACTAAAAGCATTTTATATGATAAGACATATGTTTCTTTTTTTGCAGATTTGATTTCTTTTATTGCTTCTTCTTTGAGTTCATATATAGCTCGTCCCGTTGCTTCTTCTGGTGTTAAATTTTCCCAAGATGCTCTTATTTCATCCACTTCTGCATCTCCTCTAATTGTCACAGAAATCACTCCTCCTTTTGTGATGGTCTGTATACTGTTTTTCCATCTTCGTCTGTGTCCCATGCAACCTGCCTTTTTTGCTGTGCAAGATGTCTTGACAAAATTTTTTGCTCTTCTACTAGAACTTTTATCGCTTCATTGATTCTTTCTAAACTTTCCAATGTATTTCTATCTGTTGACATTTTATTCCTCCTTAAAATATTCTAAAAAAATCTTTCTATAAACTTCTTTCAAAACGTAATATTGTTCTTCTGTTCTAGGATCCCAATCAGAAACCCAAAAATCTTCTTTGTCCCCATATCTTTGCTTTCTCCTTGCAAAACATGAAATAATTCCTGCCATAGTATAATCATTCCATTCCTCTCTTTCTTTTTCGATCGATTCTTTGACTTCTGATTTATTTAACCTTTCAGGTTTTTTTGTTAGTTTTCGTAAAAATATCAATTGACGTTTAGAATATGTGTCATTAAGAAAATCTTTAAGCTCATCCTCATTCCATTCGGTATTGCTTTTTTTATCGGGTGGTGTAGTAGAGTCGCTTATTTCAATATTTGATAGGTCAACATTCTCTTCTAAATAATTTGCTATTTTTTCCAGTTCTTCGGCTTTATTTAACTTAATTTTCCTTTTTAAGGGGAATGAATACTTACCAATATCGAAGCTTTCTATGTGTCCGTTTCTTATTTCTAACTTCATATTATCTTATAATGGTATAATGTTGGTCATATAAATATCTTTCTACATTTAATAAGTAACTTTTAATGAATTTAGTTAAATTTAGTTGAGTAAGCCTGTTAAAATTTTATATTTTATTCTAACTTTTTTATGGTTTTAACAAAGAGCATTTACGTTTTTTTAGAACATTAGAAATTAGTCGCATTCGATGGTTTTTTATAATAAAATTTTTAATTTAAATGATGACTGTAAAATACTCTGAAGAATTAATCGAAGAGATTAGGAAAGAAGTAAAGAAAGGCAAATCAAAACTACGGGTATCAAAAGAACTCCATATTTCTTATAAAAAAGTCCGGGAATGTACTAAAGATATTAAATCAATAAAGGGAGGGATTCCAGATAGTCTTAGAACGAAAATACGGGAAGAAGTTAGAAACGGTAAAACCAAGAGACAAGTAGCAATACAATACCAAGTAACAGATCGGACAGTATACTATCATACCCGCGATATTTGCTCATATCCTCTTAGAAACATGCGTGTACAGGATAAAAAACTTGAACTCATGAAAGACCTACTACGAGATGGCTATGCATTGTCTTCTAGGAAATATAGTACAAATGAATATAACAAGTTGAAGAAGTATTTTCCAAGTATTTGCAAGGCTAAAATGTATAACCGGGTTATCTTCTATCTAAAGGATAAAAAAGATGATGCAGCACGTGCTTTTGTTGGGAAATCCGAAAGAAAGATTATAAGCTATCAAGAACTTAAACAAGTCACCCGTGTTTTTGATGCAAACCTAAGTATTAAGGAAAAAAGAAGTATCATTAGCAAAAACAGATCTGAAAAATTATTCAAAAACAAGGTAGAAAACAGCGATTCTCACCTTAGTGATGATAATTCTTTGGCGTTTTTTCACATTCGGATGTACTAAGAAATTCTTTTAAAGGTTTAAATTAAGATAACAATTTTGATATCGTGGAAGCTATCCTAACCTTGCTAAAATCATTCTCAATTGTATCTGTTGAAATAATCTCATCAGCACCTGCAGATCTAAGTTTTTTTTGAGCATCTCCAGCAAAAAGACCATGTGTACATGATACAAACACTTTATCTGAACCTTGTTTTCTAAGTTCATTAATCGATTTAGCCATAGTACCACCTGTTGAAATAATGTCATCAATTATTCCTACTTTTTTGTTTTTTACATCAAGATTCTTTGGTTTAATTTCAACTGTTTTTCCATCAATCCTAGTTTTTTCCATATAATCATAATCACATGCTATTATTTTTGCTGCTTTTTTTGCTCTCTCAAGTGCTCCTTTATCCGGCGCAAGGATTAAATCCAAATCTTTTGTTTTGAAATATTCAGCAATGTTATCTACAGCACTACAGCTATATGCTTCTGTTTGAAAAAAATCAAGAATATATTCTTTGTGAGGATCAACCGTAATAACTCTATCAGAGTTGATACTAGTTAATTCTGCTAGCGCTTTTGCACTTATTGATTCTCCTTTTTTAAACATTGTATCCTGCCGCGCATAACCAAAATAAGGAATTACTGTTGTTATCATATCTGCTCCTGCCTCAACTGCTGCATTTTGAAGTAAAAATAACTCAATTATATTTTGATCAGGGTAGGTGGTTTGAACAATTATTACTTCTTCGCCTTCTAAATCATCTAAAAGTCTAACATATAATTCATCATCTGGAAATCTTTTTGTAATTGTTTTTGCTAAAGGAGCTTTTAATATTTTTGATAAATCTTCAGCAATTGATTTTGAAGCAGTACCCGGTATAATATACATAATATCCTTTTTTCAAAATAAGATAAGTGTTTTTAGTGGTTTCGTAAAATTTTATAAGAAAGTTTTTTTAATGAAAAGTTGTTTATTTAAAAAAACTTGATGTGGATGTAGATGATTAAAATAAAAATAAAAAATATTTTGACAGTTTCTGTTCTTTTCGTATTATTGTTTCAATCTATATTTACTGTATCTGCAGTGGAGAATAGCGACCTAGTAGAAACAAACATAAACCTTGAGATGAACAATGGTACAAATCTGAGTGCATCTGTTGAACTTACTGTTTCTAGAATTTTTTTAGATGCAAGTGATAAAACTTACACACATCAAGAGATAGAAAATATCGCAAACGATAACTCAAAAGCAAATGTAATGGGTGCAATTTCTTATAAAATTCGATCTGACTTACTCAGCCAGATAAAAAATTCCTTTGAAAATGCAAAAGTCTCTCCAGTTAATGAATTACCTACTTATGAAAATGGCAAATTTCTCGATACTTTTGATATTACATTGACATCTGATTTTTTTGGGCTTAACGACTCTGTAAATTCATATGAATTTGTTAATGGTCTATTAGATGTAAATGCAAATATTAGCTATACCTTTAATTTTAAAGCAGAGAACGGCTGGAATAACACATATACAATAATTCTTGATGACTACTTACGATATCTTAGAACAAATGGAAAAGTTATCAGTAAAAATATAGAATGGAAAATATTAAATGGGAATGGAGAACAACCTTCTAAGGAAGCAACAATTAAATTAAAAAGTTCAAATCCTAGTTCAGAGCCAAAAGGTGAAAAAATCAATTTATTTTTTATTTTAGACACAAAAAATAATCCAAGCCTTAAAACAGAAATCAATATTGAAAATTTAGATATTCGAGATTACGATATTTTACCTAGCTTTGTAACAAATGTTAACTATTTACCTTCTGATGCAGTAAGGCTTTTTGTAGAAAATAAGATATTAGATTGGAATGAAACTATTTACAAAAATACCCTTAAACCAATTATTGAAAAAACTACAGAAAACATTGAAAATTCAGAGTTTAATCAAACTTTAGATTTTGACTTTTCTTGGGATAAGAAAACAACTTTGGATTGTGCTAATCCCTATAATTTAAAAAACATGGATGCGCGTCCTCTGATAATGGCCGAGTTAATTGATAATGATGTTAAACTAAGCATAGTTGATATATCTTCAAAAGCATTTTATGGGCTTTTAAACACAGGAGGTGTTGCAAATATTTCAAAGGACGATCTCAATTTTGGAAAAACTCTTGGTGATATAGGCTATCCTTATAATGTTACAATATCTTTTCCAGAAAATATTTCTTTAAATGGTGAAAATATTCATACCTGGAACGATACAATTTCCTTTGAAGGAAAACTTATATCAGAAAGTACTCCAGATTACAAAAATGAAGATATCAGCAAAAATATAGAGATAAACTTTGAGAGTAGTGATCTAAACCTTCTAGGGTTCTTTACAAACAATCCTGAACTGAACTTTGGAATAAGTGCTAAAGAAACAAATAAAATAAATGTAACAAGAGTTCCTGATGAATTTAACATACCAGAAAAAATTTCGCTAAGTTACCTTAATTCTGATGCATTTAAGCTATGTATCCAAGAAAACGTATTTTCTGATTCACAAGTTGATATTTTCTTAAACAACAAGAAAGAAAATTTTGAAAAACATATTTCAGAAATTATTTCTGATCTTAAGATAGACGGAAAAATAAAAAGAGATCAATTTAACAAAAATATTGGAAGCAATATAAATATATCAAATATGAACAATCAACCACCTGTCCAAACAGATATGTTTTCAGATACAATGCATTCAGTTAAATTTAGTTTTTCTTTTATTCCTCCATCTTTTGACATACCCGTGCAAAAATTTGAATTTAATGGTATGAAAAATCAGTCGGTTTCATACAAAATTGTATTTCCAAAAGGAATAGATATTGCTGTTGATGATACTTTAAACAAAGTAGTGGTAAATGAAAACAAAGAAAAACAAAAATATATTGAGATATCTTTTACACCTGAAGAACATAACCTTACATCCATAGCCTCTTGCAAGATTACGCCCTCTGTACTTTATTTAATTAGCCTTTTTTTACCTTGTATACTGAGCTTTATAATAGTGCTAATCCTGATAATCGTGATAATTCTAGTTAGAAGAAAAAGGAAATACAGGAAACCTTCAAGTTATTTCAAAGAAAAAGAGGAGGGAGATAACGAGAGATATCACGAGGAAGATTACTATGTGCCACCTCCACCCAGATCTAAATAAGTTAATCCTTTAACATACTTGGAATAAGCTTAATTAAAGAGGGTTTCTTTTTTAAAAGAGGTTTTACGAGTTTTGATGGATAATCAATATCTCCATAATTGTTAATTACCTCAACAATCTTTGGATCATTTAATATTTTTATGTACCTATCCATCTGATCATCATTAAGTTTTTTGAATATTGATCTGAATTTTAAACCCCTACTCAATTCACTCCCAATCTCCTTTGTCCAATTTTTGTGATATTTTTTAATCACTTTTTCTGAGAAAACATTTTTTTGTGTAGCTTTAAGAGCTGTTTTAACACAATGCTTTGCACATAATAAACCAGGGTATATTCCTCCACCAGAGGTAGGTTTAACCTGAGCTGCTGCGTCTCCCACAACCATTACATTTGCTGAATATGTTTTCTTAAGATATCCAATTGGTATTATTCCTGCAACATATTCCTCAATTTTTGCGTTTTTTAAAAATTTTGAAGTTGTTTTATTTTTAATAAAATTTTCAAAATAATATTTCGGTGGTTTTGAATTTCTGTTATTTATACAAAGACCTATTCTTGCTTTTTTACCTTTTTTATCTGTTGGAATGATCCATGCAAAAAAACCGGGTGCAATATTTTTTCCAACAAATATTTCAACAAAATCAGGGTCAACATCAACATCTGAAACTTCAGCACCTATTCCACGCAAATACTCCTTGGGTTCATAGTTTATAAAACGATCTCTAATTTTTGAAAACGGTCCATCGGCACCTATCACAAGTGAAGAGTTAATTTCGATGTTTTTTGAAGTTTTCATCTCAATGATATTATTGTTTCTATAAACAGATAAAACATTATTATCAAGATATATTTCTGCTCCTTTTTCCTCTGCTCTTCTCATAATTTTTTTATCAAAAAGTTTTCTATCAATCACCAAGGCATGAGTTTTATTTCCGCCAATTTTCAATATGTTATCTGATGAGGAATGAATATTTGCACCAAGTATCTCATTTTGAACGCAGATGTTCGTATCAATTTTTAAAAGATCAAAAACTTTTTTTGTAACTAGACCCGCGCAACTTAGATTTTGACCGATTTCTTTATTTTTTTCAAAAATTGCAACCTTACAACTATCTGATAGTTCTCCTGCAATATATCCTCCGATTGGTCCTCCGCCTACAACTGCTACATCATATTTTTTCATTTTGTTTCATAAATCGTATTATTCAAAAGATTTATAATTCAATCGCTGATTCACAGCCTGAGGTGCAGTCATTGATTATCGGTGAAAAAAGTTATATACTTAGTGTGTTTTTGTGGATTTTTTCCAATAAAAACGAAAATAATGAAACAAATGATAGATTAGAAAAGGAGAACAAGATGTTATGTCGCTTTGTTTTAGATGGAGTAGGTAGAACGATTGGTGAAAGCGTTGCCATAGATGAGGATGTATTAATAATCAAAAAAGGAAAAAAATACCTTGGAGTTCCATTGAAACATATAGATGAAGAAGGAAAAACCCTACTTGTAAAGGGCCTAGTAAACCATGTAAATGCAGAAAAAATGGGAGAAAAATGGCGCAGTGAATCTTTTAAAGAAATAGATTATGATGAGGAAGATGAATGATTTTTGATTACAAAATGGTAATTGTTACAAGAAATGATTTGAAACTTAGTCCCGGGAAACTTGCAGCTCAGGTTGCACATGCTGCAGTAAATTGTGCGATTTCTACAAAAAAAAATAATTCTAAATGGTTTAATAAATGGCAGAATGAAGGCGGAAAAAAGGTTGTAGCAAAAACAGATTCTGTTGATGATTTTTTTATTTTAAAAGAAAAAGCAGAGAGCCTGAAAATTTCTACCTCATTGATTGAAGATGCAGGGCATACAGAAATTGCTCCTGGGACAAAAACTGTTCTTGGACTAGGTCCTGCACCAAGTAACATTATTAATCAAGTAACTGGTGACCTGAAAATTTTATAAAAAAAATTAAGAAAAAGATTTTTGAAAAATTATCTTCTTTTCTTCAAAAGGATTAATGCAATTGAGATTGCAGCAATTGCGGTTAATATTTCAAAACCTGGTGTATCACTGCCTGTATCTCCATCTGAATCTACGTTATCTTCAGTGTTTTCAGAACCTGTATCTGTCTCACCCTCTGTAACTGTTTGATCTTCGCCATTTTGTGTATTCTCCGATTCATTGGAATCTGTTTCATCATTTGAAGTTCCTTCATAGTATGGAGCATATGTATTTGGAGCGTAATCATAATACGCCTCAGTAGCATCTACTGATTCAGTTGCAGATCCATACAGTTCAAAATTATCTTCAGGGTGATTGATCTCAAATATTGCAGTAAATGTATCGCCTGAAATCGGATCAGTTAACTGACCCCATTCTCCACCATACTTATCAGTACCAATCCACATTCCACTTCCCGCTGAATACGTTGCATAATATTGACCTGAGGGATTTTCAAGATAAATAATATACGTATGATACATATCATTTACTATCTCACCTGCTACGGTTAAAGATGCAGTTACCGTAGAATCTGATAATTCATAGCTTACACTTGTAATATCAACATTATCTCTAGATCCCGAATACTCGCGATAGGACATACCTGAACCGCCTAATTGATGAACCCATACATCGCCTGTTAGATCACTTTCGCTTACTGCAGAAACATTACTGCAAAAGAAAACTAATGCAATAAATGCTGCAAAAAATAAAAAAGTCTTTTTTCCAAATTTCATATCTTATCCTCAAATCCCCGAAAATACGTGTTTTTTATATAAACTTGTTGAAAAAATTTCTAAACTAGTTTTTCTTTACATATTTAAAATGAAAAAAGAAATTAGACTCCTTGGAATAGATGACTCTCCATTTAAGTTTAGAGAAAATAATGTTACAATCATCGGAGTTGTAATGAGAGCAGGTGAATACATTGAAGGAGTGATAAAAAAAGAAGTGAAAATAGATGGCTTTGATTCAACAGAAAAATGCATAGAAATGGTTAATAAGACGAGACATAAAACACAGATTAAAGCAATACTTCTTGATGGAATAGCACTCGGTGGTTTTAATATAGTTGATATTGAAAAAGTATTTTTAGAAACAAATGTCCCAGTGATTACAGTAACAAGAGATAAACCAGATAATAAAAAAATTAAAAGTGCACTTTTGAAACATTTTACAGATTGGGAAATGCGTTTTAATCTAATTAAAAAAGGAAGATTACTCGAAATTAAGACAAAACATAATCCAATTTTTATAAAATGCGCAGGTATTAGTGCAGACGAGGCAAAAGAAATAATAAAGATATCAACAATTAGGGGGGTTATCCCAGAGCCGATAAGAGTAGCACACATTATAGCATCTGGAACTACAAGGGGTGAATCATATGGGAAAGCCTAAAGCAAAAGTTGATAGAAAAAAATGCCTAGCATGTGGTGGATGTATATCAGTATGCCCACAAGATGCAATATCATGGATAGCGAATAAAGCAGAAGTTAATCCTGAAAAATGTATAAGCTGTGCGATATGTATTAGAACATGTCCAGTAGGAGCAATATCAGGAGATGGTTTATAATGAAATACGATGTTGTAATAGTTGGAAGTGGTCCTGCTGGTAGTGTCACAGCAAGATTTGCAGCTGAAAATGGTGCAAAGGTTCTTGTTCTTGAAAGAAGACAAGAGATAGGAGTACCCGTTCTATGTGGAGAAGGAATCAGCAGGAAGATAGATGACTGGGACATGATAGATGGAAAAAGATGGATTGCCGGAAGAATGGATGGAGCAAGGATCTATTCTCCAGATAAAACCTGTGTATCACTTGGTGCTGAGCAAGCTGGAAACGAAACAGGATATGTCGTCTACAGAGATATCTTTGACCAAGAACTAGCAAAGAAAGCCATGAAAGCAGGCGCTGAATTTATGATGAACATCCAAGCAATTGGCCTTTTAAAAGAAAAAGATAAAATAAAAGGCGTAATTGCAAAACACTTTGATGAAGAAATCAAGATAGAAGCAAAAATTGTAGTTGGTGCTGATGGAGTAGAGTCAAAGGTAGGACAATGGGCAGGAATTGATACAAGACTTGATCCTAAAGACCTTGAAACATGCTGCCAATACACCTTATCAAATGTTGACTGTAAAGATGCATATTGTGATTTTTATTTAGGTAAAGAAATTGCTCCTGGTGGCTATATCTGGGTATTTCCAAAAGGAAAAAATATAGCTAATGTAGGAATTGGAATACTGGCAAGTCTTTCAGAAGGAGGACGTGCAAAAAAACTACTTGATGAATTTATAGAAAAAGACCCTAGGTTAAACAGCGGCCAACCAGTAAGATTTTTAGCTGGGGCAGTACCAGTATCAAATCCAGTAAAAACCATAAAAGACAATATAGTACTTGTTGGAGATGCAGCAAGACACGTTGATCCAATAACAGGCGGAGGACTTACACACTGTCTTGAAGGAGGGAAAATTGCTGGTGAAGTAATTTCCGAAGCGATTAAAAGAGAAGACTACAGTGAAGAATTTTTAAATAAATATGAAGAACAATGGAAAGAAGCATTCGGCGGGAAAATAAAAAGAAACTATCTAGTAAAAGAAATAATGCTAGATATGGAAGATAAAACATTCAATAAAATTGCTGATTCACTTAAAGATGCGAAATTCGATGAAATTAGCACCCTCGGCCTAGTAAAGGAAATTGCTAAAAAACACCCAACACTTATGATGAAACTCCTTCCTTTATTAAAATATCGTAAAAAACTAAAGGAGACAAAAAAATAATGAAATGGGGGCTTGTTTGTAACTATCACGTTAAAAAAGCATGCTCTGTAGCTGATGATGTTTACAGTTTTTTAAAAGAAAATGGAGAAGTATTTGTTGATAAAAAATGCGGTAAAAAATTTGGAATTAAAGGACACGAAATAAAAAATATCAATAATAAAGCAGAGATAGTAATAACAGTAGGTGGAGATGGAACAGTTCTAAAAGCCCTTGAATTTATAGATAAACCAATTTTTGCAATAAACTCAGGTGCAATGGGTTTTTTATGTGAAGCTGAATCAAAATATGCAATAGATGGAATAAAACGAGTAATCGAAGGAAGATATAATGTTGAAGAAAGAGCAAAGTTAAAAGTAATGCTCGACGGAAAAAGACTTCCAGATGCTGCAAACGAAATAACCGTTCAAACAGCCAGAGTTGCAAAAATAATGTACTTACAACTTTTTGTTGAAGATGAATTACTTGAAACATTTGGCGCAGATGGAGTAATTGTTGCAACACCAACAGGCAGCACAAGCTATTCTTTAAGTGCAGGAGGGCCCATACTTGATCCGTCTGTAAAAGCTATGGTTATTGCGCCAATTGCACCATTTAAACTTAGTGCTAGGCCATGGGTTCTACCTATTGATAAAAAAATTGGGATAAAACTTCTTCATAAAAGTAAGGAGTCATATCTAGTAATAGATGGAGAGTCCCCTCAAAAAATATCAACTGATAGTAAAATTACAATCACAGGATCTGAAAAAAAGGCAAGATTTATCCGATTTGGAGAAAGTTTTTATCAGATGGTTCGTCTTAAACTAGTGAGATAGAAAAAATGGGCATTTTTAGAAAAAATAAAAAAAAATATCCAAAACAGAAAGAATGGAAGATTACTACTGATTGCCTTGATTTGATCTTTGCTTGTTCTAAAGACGTTCACCCTAACGAATTTGGGGGCCTATTAAGAGTTGATGATACCTTAAAAGACACTATAACTGAACTCATGATGCTCCCGGGGACAATACATGGAGATTCACATGCAATATTCAGACTCCATATGATGCCAGTTGATTTTTCAGTTGTAGGAACTATTCATAGCCACCCCGGACCTTCGGCAAATCCTTCAAAAGCAGACCTAGCTCTTTTTAGTAAACACGGTAAAATACATATTATTTCAGCATACCCTTATGATCGTTCTTCCTTTAATGCATTTAATCAGAAGGGAGATAAAATAAAAATTGAAATTATTTAACTTGATTCTTCAAATAATAATTTTGAATGCAGAATCAAACATTAACGTTCAGCCTTATAAGTAATATAATTTACGCGCTTTTTAAAAAATAGAAGTATAAGAATTATAGATTAAGTCATTAAATGTAAGCATTTATAAACAAAATAATAATCATTAAAATGAGAGAGGATGGACGGCTCACCAATCGACATAGTAATATTTGCACCACTTGCACCAATCCTTGGTGTTCTATTATTTTGGTTTATAAAACTTTTATTCATAGAAGCTCAAAAATATTTTTTAGATAAAATAAGGCCTAAACATGAACCATTATGCAGGTTTACAAACTTTCTAGGAATACTATTTCAAACGATATGTCACGCACTGGGGTTTACTGTTACAAAAAGCGGAATTTCAGATGTATATCTAAGTGTAAACTACGGAAGAGTTGCACCAAAAAAAGAAAAAAAAGGAATATTTGAGTGGATTGCAAATGTATTTTTATTCATTGGGCCTTTTTTTATTCCTGCTTTTCTATTGTTCATATGTGTAATAATACTAATTCCAGATATTTTCTCTATTAAGATACCTGAAGAAATAATAAATACAAAATATACATTCAGCGGTCAATTAATCTCTTTTGGGACTAATCTATATATATTTTCCCAGAAATTTTTATCATTTTTAATTTATGAAATGGATCTTTTAAATCCAGGTCATTTTGGTTTTTTACTGCTTTTAATATTCTTAGGTATGGGTATTAGACCAAGCTATATTGGTGAAAAAAAAATTGATAGAGTAGACATGATGTATGATCTAAGAAATGTCTGGAATCTGCTTACCCATAAACCACTCTATATCCTGCTGCTCTTTCTTTTCTCATATAATATATTCTTTGTATCTGTTCTTTTCAGTCAAAACTGGTACAACTTATTATTTTCAATTTTTGGTTTCCTATCAATAATTTCAGTTATAGCAATAATAATAGCTCTTATGTTAATATCCCTGATTCACGCAACTGATAAAATGGAGGGCTACAAGAAATATATTCCTTACCTATGTTTACCTATATCATATGTTTCAATGAGAATTGTGTTATATTACTTCTCAACTCCCCATTATCTAGCGATTTCAACAATATTTATGATAATATTCACCTTTGCAATCACAATGTTAATCTTAAATAAGGGCGATAAATTTAAAACCCTACTTAAGATAAAATGGCGTAAGAAAAAGCCGGAGGAGAAAAAAGATGGAAAATGACGAAGTACTAAAAAACGAAAAAATAGAAAAAATACTATCTCCACATCCTTTATCATTTATGAGATTCCAATCATTAGCAATCTTTTTATTAATCTGGGGTGTAGTTCTCGGTTGGCTTGTTAATTTTTCAGAGTTTAATACTTTATTTTCAGGAAATGAATGGTTTCCAACAATGGTATGGGCAATTGTTATACTTGTATTTGGAGTAATTGCTTCACTAGTTACTATTCGCTGGCGTATTTTCTTTTTATATTTAGGAGTATTATTGGGTGGAATTGGTTTAATGCTATGGGCTGGATGGCTTTCTTCATCAAATGTTTTTATTCCCTTCTATACTGTATCTATATCTATTCTCGGGTTTTTATTAGTTGAATGGTACAGAAGAAGCCATAAATATATAATTACAAATCAAAGAATTATTTTCAAAGGCGGAATTGTCACAAAAGAAGAAAGAACTCTTAGATACGATAAAATTTCAGATATAAATACAAAACAAACAATTCTAGGTCAAATATTTGGATTTGGAACAATTATACCTATATCACAATCAGGTTTTGGACTAGGTAGCGATGAATCAATTGCTGCAGGTGGAGTGCAAGTAGGTGGAAAAAAAGGCGGTGTCTTTGGTCTATTTGGCGGTGGAAAAGAAGTGCAAACGCCACGCGCAAGAAGTTACTATGAACTTCACGGGGTTCATCCCTATAAAGAAGTTAAGAAAGTTGTTGAAAATATGGTTCAAGAAAGTGTTGTTACACCTTATCAGCAGGAACAGGTTGCTTTTCAGAAAGAACAAGTAGATATTCAGAAACAAATGCGTGATCTATTAAAAACACAGAAAGAAACAGAAAATGAAAATGAAAGTAAAAAAGGTTAGAATATAGTTCTAATCACTCTTTCAATTATTCTTATCATTGGATTTGTATCATCTACATATCTTGAAAAACCGAATTTGACTGATCTATCTTTAACTTTTTCTTCTTTACCTGAAAAACTATAGATTACTTCCTCATGATCACCATCACAATCTAGATCTAATTTAAAGATAACGCTAATTTCAGAGCTTGCAACACTATTTTTCTTATTTTTATAATTATGAGATACACTACATGATGGTTCTTCCGTAGTTATTATCTTCTGCTTTGAGTTATCACCAAAATCAATAACATATCTAAATACTATCTCAGAGGGTTTTGCACCTGCTTCCAACTCTTCATCAAACAAATTCTTAATTTCTTCCAATTTTTGATTAGATATTAACGTATCAACCGATACAAGATAAGATTCCCCTAAACCATTTGTCTCTTGACATCGATACCCACAGGTGATATCTGGAGAAGGATTAAAATATAAAAGTACATTTTTTGTGTCTTTTGCTATGCTTTCATCATTATTATCTATTGCCCTTATATCAATCTCAGCATTGCTTTTTATAACCTTTTCATTCCAATAACAAGTGTAATCGCTGCGATAATCAGTGTCTATATATTTATCATCTATATAGAATTCAACACCATCAACTTTATCAGAATCCGGCATATCAACTTCTATATCGATAGGCCCTAATATAACAGGTGAAGAAAAAGGCCTAGCTCTCTTGTTATTTATATATATGTAATTTTTAGGTTTTACAATATCCATTGTTTCATATTCTATTTCAAGTTTTGGAGGTTTAGAAGAATCACCAGATGAAAAAATTATAAAATCATCTAACCAACTATTATGGCCATTAATTTCTTGATTTGTTCGAAGACAGAATTTTGTATATCCCTCTTTTTTAATCCATTTCACACCATCAGAATTCAGCGATATTTCATTATATTGATTTTCATCAAAATCCTCAGCCCATTTATGACCACCATTACCAGAATAATAATTTCGATTGAAATCTTCTTTTTCAAGAATGTCGTGAGGGTGCCCAGGTATGCCACTTTGTATCCTTATATTAAAGTGATTATATGGACTTAAATGAACTTCTTTTACATATAGTTTAAGAGAGGCGCCTGTAATAATTGCATTTTCTGGGAGATTAATATCAAAATAGATAAAAGATCTTAAAAAACAAAATCCACCATCCCAATTATTCTGATCAATACCTACATCAAGATCTTCTTCATTAGGTAAAAAATCCCCTTTATTGCTGTTCCAAGCTTCTTCGTAATCATCTGAAAATTTGTACAAAGTACCACCTCGAGCTAAACATTCAAATGGCTCAATATTAGATTTATTTAGTATCAATCCATCAATTTTTTCTCTATTTAAATTTGTTCCCATCGCATAAACATTGCTATAGAAAAGCATGATTGTAAAAAATATTGTAACGGTTTTTTTTATCATATTTTATCACGTCATTTTATTTATATATAAATAAATTTATAAATATATAAACTTTATAGCACAAAATACCAAAAACAATAGATTTATAAAATAGAAATCCTTCCAGACAAAACTATGGTTCCTAAAAAAGTATTTTTCACAAAAGGTGTTGGAAAACACAAACATGAACTTCAATCATTTGAGCTAGCCCTCCGCGATGCAGGAATAGAAAAATGTAACCTAGTAAAAGTATCAAGCATAGTTCCACCAAACTGTAAAATAATTTCAAAAGAAAAAGGCACAAAGATGCTTAAACCAGGTGAAATAACATATTGCGTGATGAGTAGAAACAAAACAGACGAGCCAAATAGATTAATAGGCTCATCGATAGGGGTTGCTATACCAAAGGAAAAGAACACATATGGTTATATTTCAGAGCACCATACTTTCGGGAAAAAAGCACAAACTGTTGGAGACCACGCTGAAGACTTAGCAGCAACAATGCTTGCAACAACACTAGGTCTCGAATTTGATCCAGATAAAGCATGGGATGAAAGAAAACAAGAATACAAAATGAGTGGGCAATTTGTAAGAACTCAGAGCATCACTCAAACAGCACGTGGAGAAAAAACAGGACTATGGACAACAGTTATTGCCGCAGCGGTATTTATTGAAGGATAAACTAAACATATACATTTTTTTAGCTTGTTATATAATTATTTAGTTAAATATAAAAAGGTTTTATATGCTTCTCTTTATTAACAGCTTTGTTACCCTGGGAGAGATAAAACCTATGATTGAAGAATTTACAAAATGGTTTGAAGATTTAGGAATAGATGATGTACCATCTGTCGGTGGAAAAAACGCATCTCTAGGAGAAATGATAAAAACACTTAAAGAAAAAGGAGTGAATGTTCCTTCTGGTTTTGCAGTAACAGCATATGCTTACAAATATATGATAGAAAAAGAAGGAATAGATAAAAAAATCGAAGAGATACTTGGAGATCTTGATACAAGTGATGTAAAAAATCTAGCCGAGCGTGGAGAAAAAATTAGAAACATAATAAAAAATGCTCCATTACCACCTGAACTTGAAGAGGACATAAGAAAAAGATATAAAGAAATGGAAGAAAGATATGGAGAAAACTGTGACGTAGCAGTGAGAAGTAGTGCCACGGCAGAAGACCTACCCTCGGCGTCATTTGCGGGTCAACAGGAGACATACCTCAACGTTAAAGGCGAAGAAGAAGTCATAGAAAAAGTAAGAGAATGTTTTGCATCCCTTTTTACAAATAGAGCAATATCTTATAGAGTAGACAAGGGATTTGGCCATTTAGACGTATATCTCTCAGCGGGAATTCAAAAAATGGTCAGATCAGATCTAGCAAGCAGTGGTGTAATTTTTTCAATAGATACAGAAAGCGGTTTTAAAGATGCCGTTTATATAACAGGAGCATGGGGCCTTGGAGAAAATGTTGTTCAGGGTACGGTAAATCCGGATCAGTTCTATGTTTTCAAATCAACTCTTAAAAAAGGATACAAACCAATTTTAGAAAAAAAATTAGGTGCAAAACAAAAACGCATGATCTATGCAGAAAATGGCGTTGTAAATAAAGAAGTAAGCAAAGAAGATAGAAATAAATTCGTAATAAATGAAGATGAAATAATTAAACTTGCTAAATGGGCATGTATAATTGAGGACCACTATGATAAACCCATGGATATAGAATGGGCAAAAGACGGTGAAACTGGTGAACTTTTTATTGTTCAAGCTAGACCTGAGACAGTTCACTCTCAAAAAGATATGGCAACTATGGAATCATTTGTCTTAGAAGAAAAAGGAAATGTTCTTGTTGAAGGAGAAGCAGTAGGGGGCAAAATTGGCCAAGGAGAAGTAAATGTAATTGAAAAATCAGCAAACATTGATCAGTTCAAAGAAGGACAAGTCCTAGTTACAGATATGACAGACCCGGATTGGGAACCCGTCATGAAGATTGCGAGCGCCATTATAACTAATAGCGGGGGTAGGACGTGTCACGCAGCGATAATTTCTAGAGAACTTGGGATTCCCTGTGTGATTGGTACCGGTAATGGCACAGATGTATTAAAATCAGGAGATAAAGTAACAGTAGATTGTTCTGAAGGCGTAGGGCGAATCTATGAAGGGATCCTTGATTTCAAAGTAAACACTATGAAAATTGATAATATCCCTGACACTAAAACCAAAGTCATGATAAATGCAGCAATTCCTGAGAAGGCATTTATACAATGTCAAATTCCAAATGATGGAGTAGGGCTAGCACGTGAAGAATTCATAATTAATTCACATATTGGTATTCATCCACTTGCTCTAATGGAATATGAAAAACTAAACAAAATTAAAGATGAAAATCCTAAGATTGCAAAAGTGATAAGTGAAATTGATAAAAGAAGCGCTAGTTATGACGATAAAGTAGAGTTTTTTGTTGATACTCTAGCTCAAGGCATTTCAAAAATCGCTGCAGCTTTTTACCCAAATGATGTAATTGTTCGTATGAGTGATTTTAAGACAAATGAATATGCAAATCTTATAGGCGGCTTTTTATATGAACCAGAAGAACACAACCCTATGATTGGATGGCGTGGAGCAAGTAGATATTACGATAAAAAATATAAACCAGCTTTTGGCCTGGAATGCAAGGCTATAAAAAAAGTTAGAGACGAAATGGGTCTTGATAACGTTAAACCCATGATTCCCTTCTGTAGAACCCCTGAAGAAGGAAGGAAAGTAATTAAAACAATGGAAGAATTCGGCCTTAAGCAAGGTGAAAACAATCTAGAAATATATGTAATGTGTGAGATACCTAGTAATGTCATAGTTGCGGATCAATTTGCTGATATTTTTGATGGTTTTAGTATTGGAAGTAATGATTTAACTCAGTTAACTTTAGGTCTTGACCGTGACTCAGATCTAGTTGCTCATATCTTTGATGAAAGAAACGATGCTGTAAAAAGACTTGTTAGTCAAGTAATTAAAACAGCTCATGAGCATACTCCTAGAAGAAAGGTTGGAATATGCGGTCAAGCACCAAGTGATTTTCCTGAGTTTGCAGATTTTTTAGTTGAATGTGGGATAGACAGTATTTCACTTAATGCAGATACAGTTATGAAAACAAAAATGGCCATTGCAAAGACTGAAGAAAAATTAAAGCAACAAGGTAAAAAACCTGTTATAAGCTAAAAAGTTCATCAAAAAAACTTATTAACCCTATTTTTTTCCTAGTATACAATGGAAATAATCCCCCTAATAAAAATCAAAAACAGAAAAATATTTAATTCAACTATCGAAGAGATCATTTTAGATAAAGAACACATATTTACAGATAAAAAAATCTATATTTTAGATTTTGACGGGATAGAAAAAAATAAACCAAATATTTGTACTTATCAAAAACTTGGAAAACACTATGATTTATGGGTTGATTTTGCACCTAAAGATTTAGGTGATGTTGTTGATAGTTTTATGTCTGGTGCAAGATCAGTAATTGTTAGAGAGAAATATTACAAAAAGTTCAATCCTATAAGTATAAAAGAAATCTCTGAAAATAATCTATTTCTTTTTATAGATGAAAAAGAAAAAAGAAATATAGAAAGTAATGATTATATAGACGGATATATCTCATTTAAAAATAGAGAAGAAGTCAGCTTGGATTTTACGTATTCTAGTTTATTAAAACCTGTAAGAAATAAATTATATATCTATGAAGGAAAACCTGAAAATAAAAAATATTGGGAAAAACAAGGAATAAAAGGCATAATTGTAGATATTAAAAATATAAAGGAGTTTTATTAGATGACATCACAAGCAGAAAAAATACTTGCGTTTGTCTTTAAACGAAGTGGGAAAACTGAGCTTACTTTTTCAGATATTTATTTAACACTTTCAATGGATCTTCACTGGTTCAAGCCAGATGAGGCTAAAGAGTTTGTAAATAGAGCGATAGGTGAAAAGTTACTTACTAAAAAAAACAGTCAAATACGTCCTTCTTTTGATATATCAAAAATTGATATTCCTCTTGATTTTTCACCAAAAGGAAAACTCTTTGAAGAAAAAGTAAGAATAGAAAATAAAAAAACCAGCATCCTTGATCAAATAATAAATAAAGTAGAGAAGGAGACAAACGAGGATAAAAAACTTATATATGATAAAATAAAAAAAATTGAAAAAGAAAAAAATCTTACGGCTCTTGTTTCTGCGGTACTTGTAGGTAAAGAATTCGAAATTGAATTAGTAGAATTTATTCCTGAAATAGAAAGAAAAATGGTTTAGATGATTTTTATTATATTGCACCTTGAAAATCTAAACCTATTGCGTTTTTTGCTGTACCCATAAAAAAGGTGTAACTTTTTTCAGGTATTGTTCTTGAGATGTGTATGTAGATTCCTGTGAATTTTCTCATAAAACCAAATTGTGTACCCGTTAGTATGTTACTATCTAGTTTGAACGGTTTCAAAATAAGTGTTCTTGGGTTTATTGTACCTGTAGAGTATCTCCAAAAGGTCGATCTTTTTCTAATTTTGAATTGGTCTTGTTTTAAAGGATTTATGTCATAGCATAAACCGCTGCTTAAAACAAAGGCTCTACTTCCAGTCAGTTTTGTTTTTGTAAATAGTTTAAAAACTCTATTGAAAAGCTTGTTATCTCTGCCTGAAAATCTCAGTAATATTTTTAGGATTGTATTAAAATTTTCAGCGTTTCTTAATTTTTCAAATAGTTTTTTTATTATATCTTGGAATTCTTGCAGTTCTTCAGCGTTTGTAAATAGTTCTTCAGTTATTGTATTTCCTTCTTTACTTACTGTTTTTATTTCTAATCTTATTGAACTATTCTTTTTAGTTTCACTAGCTTGCACAACGCCAAGAGGCATTGATAACATCAAAAACATTGCAAATATTGCAAGTATTTTTCTTTTCATCTTTTCACCTCTAATCAATTAGATTTACATTCAAATAAAGGTGGTGACAAAATAGATTTTAAAAAGATGATTTTTTGAACAATATTAGTCTAAATGCTCTAAAATGAAACAATAAAAACAATTTGGTTCTATTCATTTCGCTATAATCGTTTTATGTATGATATTAGGTCATAAAGTTTTATATGTTTCAACTTATTGTCATTAAACATGGTAACAATCAGCCATGTTGTAAACAAGCTTGTTAATGAAAAGATATACCTATACGAAGCACTAGATAAAAAAATAGCATCATATGGATCTGTAGCAAAAAGACTCAAACCAGAAATTGAAAAAGAACTGGGAAAAGAAGTAAAAACATCAGCAATAATTACTGCTCTAAGAAGATATGCACAAAAAATAAACAAAAGAACAAACAGAATAAGCTTTAAATCAAAATATGCTGAAGTATCACTTAAAACAAATATTATGGATATAAATATCCTAAAAACAAAAGATCTTTTTGATAAACTCAAAAGATTCTATGATATAATCAATTACGAAAGAGGAGATATTCTCCACGTAATTTATGGAAAAACACACGTAGCAATTGTTACAAATGAAAGAAACAAAGAAAAAATATTAAATCTACTACAATATCAAAAAATAAAAAAACTCAAAGAAAATCTAGTAGCATTATCCTTTACAGTAGGTAAAAAAAGAATTGACCGGCCAGGTGTACTATTCAAAGTTACCAGAGCCCTAGCATGGGAAAACATAAACATAATCGATATAATCTCAGTAGATTACGAAATAACATTCATCCTAGAAAAAAAAGATGCGATAACAGGATATAATGCACTAGAACGGTTGATAAATGAATGACACCCTATACAAAATATAGAAGAATAGGAAATAATAAAACACCCATACAATGACTGCGTCTCACACCCCAAAAAACAGGTAAAAGACCAATCAATGTAGCAACAAGTAAAACCAATAAACCCATAAAACTAGTAAACAAAAAAACCATAATCACAACAAAAAGAATTGTGATTTTTACAAGCATAATATAATTAACTTTTGCAAATTTTTTAGCAAAAATTTTACCAAAAAAAAGCGTGAAAAGATAAGCAAGACTACCAGAAAAAACAAGAGCGATTAAAAAATATACTAAGTAAAGAGGGATTAAATCATTAGACCATTCAGATATAGAAATAAGATCCATAACAGCAAGAGCAGCTCCACTACGAGCACGAAGTATAACAAACATCATTATAACAACAAAAAACGCACAGGCCGTGTTAACCGCGCTGAGTGTTACAATGGTTTGTTCTTTGGATGACTCCCCTCTTGCATTTAAAGCAAGAACGGTCCCAGTAGCACTAGTAATTCCTGGAATGATAGATACTAAAATTCCACCAATACTCCCTGTAATAACAGATAAAATAGATGATCTTTTCTCATTATTATCAAGATATACATCCTCAATCTTTTGCTCTGGGATAAAAGGCTTTTCCATCAGTGAATTAATTAAAGTAGATGTACCAAATAGCCCAGCTAATGCGGGAAATAATACAGGTGAACTATTACCAACAAAAGATTCGACTGGAACTTCAAAAATGATCATTCCAAAAAAGCCTGATAAAATAAAAACAAAAAAAGCAAATAGCATTCCGAGAAAAGACGAATAAATACCTTTCTTTTCCTTAATCTCAACTTTCCCTTTCTCAGTAAAAATCATAAGAATGGAAATTGCCAGCAAAACAAAAAACATAATTTTTTTTAAAATCTCATAGAAGAAAAAAGGTTCACCGATTATAAAACGCACAGGAATAAGAAGGATAAAACAAAAAACTACTGCACCAAAACTACCAGTTGCTGAAAGTGCTACTGCTCTAAATCCTTTACCTTCAACAAATAAGGAATGCGCCGGGAGAACAGAGAGTGCTGTATCAGGATCAGGAGCACCGAGAAACGTAGATGGAATACAATCCAAAAAAGTGTGGGCTATACTAGTAGAAATGATATAAATTCCAACTAAAAGAAGAATAAAACCCGATGAAAACCCAAAATCAACCAAAAAACTAAAAGAAGTTATAAAAACTGAAGAAACAGATAATAAAATCAATGCAACATTATTAACGTGAAAACCAGGAACAAGACCCGTACATATCCCTGTAATTACACCAAGAAAACAAAATAAGAGCACTAAGAATAAATCAAGCAAAAATTATTCACCCCCTTACAAAAACACCATGGTCTTTATTAAAAAGCTTAATTACATATCTAAAATTCTCTGAATCAAAAGTAAATACTCCTTTAACAATAATTTCTTTTTTAGAGTCTAAATAAAGACTGTTTCCTCCACTATATGAAACAACTATCGTCTCGCTTTTGTTTGTATCTTTCAAGGTAAAATAAGAATTATATATGCTGTCAATAAATCCTTTAACTTTAATATTTATGCCAACATATCTTGAAGGATCAAGTGAAAGCTGCCACAAAGGAATTGTTTTATTATCCCATCTGTTTATAATCTCGATTCCTTGTTTATTTTCAACAATGATTTCATATGATTTTTCATATTTCTGCACCTTTCCCTGAACTTTAATAATATCTCCATATTCAACATCTGTTTTTTCCTCTGAAAAAACAAGAACGCTAGTTTTATTATCTTCAATTGTAATAATCTGATTTCCATATTTAGTTTCAGAAATTTGTTTTACTGTTCCATTTGTAATAATTTCTTTACCTTCATATTCAGGGATTTTTGAAATTTCAACATATGAAGGTTTACAAAATGAAGAAATAGAATAAAGTACTAATATTCCAAGTATAGAAAAAATAATTGAGTAATGCTTTAAATTTAAAATAGCTTTTTTCATTAAACCATAATAGTTTCATTGTTTTTATATAAATATAATGTTATAAATATGCTGAATCGCTATCTTTTTTGTTAAAATAAGTAATTTCGGAAAAATTATAATAATCACTTCTTTATTAACAGCATAAATACACTTAAAATTATTCGGTGGAGGTTACATGACAGATAAAGAATCCATACTAAAAATATCAGAAGCATTCCAACAAGACGTAGGATATGGTAGAGCAAGAATTGACCATCAAACAAGGATGACTTTAGATCTTTCTATCGGAGATGTTATAGAAATAGAAGGAACTAAAAAAACAGCATCTGTAGTTTGGCGTGCTCATCCAACAGATGAAGGCAAAGGTATAATCAGAATTGATAATCTTACAAGAAAAAATGCGGGTGCCGGTCTTGGAGATAGAGTAAAAATTAGAAGAGCAGATGTAAAAGAAGCAAAAAATGTTTCCTTAGCACCATTAATTTCAAAAGGCCAGCAAATCCAGTTTGGAAGCGGGATTGATAACTTAATAAAAAAAGGTCTATTGAAAAGACCTATTACAAAAGGAGATAATGTAATAATTCCGGGTATTGCTTTATTTGGAAGTAGCCTTCCTTTTTCAATAATTAATACTAGTCCAGGCGGAATTGTCTCAATTAATGATTCAACTGTTATAAAAGTAAAAGAAGAAGCAGCTAAAGTTACTGAAGAAGAAGGTCCAAGAGTAAGCTATGAAGATATTGGTGGTCTACATGAAGAAATATCAAAAGTAAGGGAAATGATTGAGCTTCCATTGAAACACCCCGAGCTTTTTGATAGATTGGGTATTGATCCACCTAAAGGAGTTTTATTACACGGACCACCTGGTACTGGTAAGACGCTTATTGCTAAAGCAGTTGCTAATGAATCAGGTGCTAATTTCTATACTATAAATGGTCCTGAAGTAATGTGTGTTGATGGCGACACAAAGATATTTACAAATCCAAAAGGACACATTAAAGCAAAAGATGTTTTCAATAAGAAGGGAAAAGAAATCAAAGGCAACAATAGTGTCACAATTGAACTTGAAGATCCTGTATCTACTTTTTCATTTAAAGATAATGAAGTTAAGAAATCAAAAATAACTCATGTCACAAAATTAAAAGCACCTACATATAGTGTGACGATAAGTGATGGAAGTGAAATTAAAACATCACATAATCAACCGTTTCTTGTATATGACAACGGGAAATTAACTTGGAAGCGTGTCGAAAATCTAAAAAAAGGAGATTTTGTAGCAAGAGTAAATAATATTAAAACAGATGAAAAAAGCTACTCTTTGCATCCTGAAAAAATACCAAATCTCAAAAAAATTGAGGATAGATTTGTAATAAAAAGCAGAAATTTATCTAGAAGTAATTTAGTTAAACTACCCAAAAAAACATCACCTGAATTAATGGAGTTTCTCGGCCTTTTAGTCTCAGATGGAAACATATCAAAAAAAGGAGATTGCATTACTTTTGCAAATAATGATTTTGTTCTTATTGATAGGTTTAAATCCCTCCTAAAAAATCTATTTGCTATTACTAAAACAAATAAACACGACTGCAGGCTTGTTACATATTCAAAAACTCTTGTAATGTTTTTAGAACATATTGGTTTTGTTTTTGATAAAAAATTGACAGTACCGGGTTATTTTTATAAACTTACAAAAGATGAAATAAGGGCTTTCATTCGTGGTTATTTTGATGGTGATGGAACAGTTGCAATGACTAATGAGTACCCCACTCCAAAACTTTTTAGCAAATCCCGCGATTTTGTTAACGACTTACAATCTTTACTTCAAATAAAACTTGGTATTTCATCTAAAATAAATTTACATAACACTCCAAAGGGAAGTGTTTATGAATTATCCATTAGAGGATATGAAGGCAGACTAAAGTTTTTAGAAATTGGTTCTTCAACTAGTAAAAAGGCAAAAAAGCTAAATAAAATCAGAAAAGTCAAAAGAATCAAGGATTTCCAAGATTTGCCATATCCTTCTGTTATAGTAGATGAAATTAAGGATAAACTTCCTTATAAAGAATATAGAAACAAGGATTATTATGTCTACAAAGCAGGTAATATCACAAAATATGCACTTGATGTACTTTACAAACTTGCTGAAGAAAATAATATATTGAATGAATCTATTGAAACAGAATACAATCTATTGATGAGAGAAGACATTGGTTGGGAGAGAATTGAATCTCTAGATTTTGCAGGAGAGCAAAACTTATATGATTTTACTGTAGATGATGATAGCTTTTTAGGTGGCTCCTATTTCTTTTTACATAATTCAAAATTCTACGGTCAAAGTGAAGAAAATCTAAGAAAGATATTTGAAGAAGCAGAAAAAAATGCTCCAAGTATTATTTTCATTGATGAAATAGATGCAATTGCGCCTAAAAGAAGCGAAGTCCACGGTGAAGTTGAAAGACGTGTTGTTTCACAAATGCTTACCCTCATGGATGGTTTGAAAGGAAGAGGGAAATTAATTGTTATTGGTGCAACAAACCTTCCAGATGTAATTGATCCTGCTCTTAGAAGACCAGGACGATTTGATAGAGAAATAAAAATTGATGCCCCCGACCGCGGTGGAAGAAAAGAAATCCTTCAGATTCATACACGTGGAATGCCGATGAGCAAGGGGACAAAATTAGATGATTTAGCTGAAATTACTTATGGATATGTTGGTGCTGATTTAGCATCTCTAGCTAGAGAAGCAGCTATGAATGCATTAAGGCGGTATCTTCCAGAAATAGATCTTGAAGAACCAATTCCTACTGAAGTTCTTGAAAAAATGGAAGTTACAATGAATGATTTTAAGGATGCTCACAGAGGAATTGAACCATCTGCTATGAGAGAGTTTCTAGTGGAGGTTCCAAAGGTTTCTTGGGGAGATATTGGTGGCCTTGAAAAAGCAAAACAGCAACTACGTGAAGCAATAGAGTGGCCTCTCACAAAACCTGAAGTTTTTGACCGTATGGGCATAAGAGCACCTAGAGGTGTACTATTATATGGTGCACCCGGTACTGGAAAAACTCTTCTTGCAAAGGCTGTTGCTAGTGAATCTAAAGCAAATTTCATATCAATTAAGGGTCCTGAAGTTATGAGTAAATGGGTTGGAGAAAGTGAAAAAGCAGTAAGAGAACTATTCAAAAAAGCAAGGCAGGTTGCTCCAACTATAGTATTCTTGGATGAACTTGATAGCATCGCACCTATGAGAGGAATAGATAGTGGAAGTCGTGTGACAGATAGTGTAGTTAATCAGCTACTTACTAGTATTGATGGTATGGAAAGTATGGAAGGAGTAGTCGTTGTTGGTGCAACTAATAGACCTGATATTATTGACCAAAGTCTTCTTAGACCAGGGCGTTTTGATAGGCTTGTATTGATACCTTCCCCTGATAAGGAGTCTAGACTTGAAATACTAAAGATACATACAAAAAATATGCCTATTACTAAAGATGTAGACCTTGAACTACTTGCAGATATAACAGAGAACTATTCTGGTGCTGACATTGAAGCACTATGCAGAGAGGCAGCAATGCTATCAATTAGAGAAAATGAAAAAGCAGACAAGGTAAAAAAGGTACATTTTGATAAAGCACTTGAAAGTGTCAGAGCATCAATTACACCAGATATAACTAAATTCTACGGTACAATTTCAGAAAAACTAGGTAAAGGAATCTCCAAAAAAGATAAAAGAGAAAAAGATATACAATATATGTAATATAGCTAATTTAAATAATAAAAGGAGGAAAAAAATATATGAAGATAACTGAAGATGAGCTAAGAGGTAAGACAGTGATGAGTGAGGAAGGTCTTTACCTTGGAATTATGAGAAACTCAACAGTTGATGCAAACACGGGTGAACTAGTAGGTCTCTTAGTTGAACCATCAGATGATGTAGATCCAAGGCTTTACCACCAAGATAACCAAGGACATCTTGTGTTTCCATTTAAATCAATAAAATCTGTTAAAGATGTAATAATCATTGGTGGGCAATAAACCCACTTTAAAATCTATTTTTTTAAAAAAAATATAGTGTCTACACTAATTTATTTATCTCCAATTCTATGAAAAGATGCAGGGGAAGGAATTTGAACTGCATTTTACCGGTAAAATGATAATGTTTTTTCCTGTTGACTAGAGTTTAGAGAGAATTTAGATATCCCTTAATTTTGATACAAAATGGTATTTTTTCATTTTGTGTTTTTAAGGATAAATATTTCAAAAATATTGACTCAGTAATATACCTATCATTTTTAGCAAAATGAAAATATTTATTATTTTGAACAAAAGGTAAATATTTTGATGTCTCTATTTTAAAAAATTTCTTATGAATATATATTTTATCTATATCTTGATAATCTAACGAAAAATTTTCAACTTTTTCTTCTAATATTCCATCAAGCTTTTTTCTAAATTTTGATTCTTCGACATTATTCTTTTTAATATTTCTCTCTTTAAACATAGCATTAACATAAGTTAAAGTAAAAAGACGGTTATTGGATACATGAGTCTTACCAATAAACTCACCAATAATACGTTTATCAGTAAAAATTAGATTATAATAGTAATAGAAATTACCAAAACTGAAAATAAATTTACCAACCTTTCTTGTACAATATACATTTTTGATTACGCTCTCTATCGTTTCATTCATATGCTCCACTCTATTAATATGCTCAAAACTCTAACTTTGTTACACCCTCTTTTAGCTTTTTTTAAAATATGCTTTTACATGTGGTCTTGTTAAATAAAACACAACAATCAAACCAATAATTACAGAAGGTATAATGCTAACTAGAATTCCTAATTCACTGCTCACAATATAGATAATAATAGAACCAATTATTCCAACTATTGGAAATATTATACCAAGTTTCCATCCCCACTTTCTCCCTTTCCAGAAACCATAAGCAAGCATGAAATGTAACGTTGCAAGAACAACTACAATAATTCCAAGTGCAATCAATAAAATAGTAAAGTCAACATGGGTGCTACTACTGCTACTTTGAGTTGCTATAGAAAGGTGTGAACTTGATGGTCTACTGATTTCACGGAGCAAAAACAAAACAGGTATCAAAAATATGCCTGTAACAAGAGTATAAAAACCACTTATCCCCTCTAAAACTGCCAATATAGTTATTCCATCTGGCCTTTCTGTGTGGTTATGGAAGCTATTTTTCTTTGAAGAATGAGAGGGGCGCAAAACAAGCCAAACTATCAAACCAAGTATTCCAGTTAATAATCCAATAACCAGCCAAGGTAACCCACTAGTACCACGTTCTTTTGCATCTTTATACATATAAATACCAGACATTATAAATACAGTTAAAAGAGCTATAACTCCTATTATGCTTATCATTATATTACCCTGTGAAGAATCTCCACTTGCTTCACATGTTCCAATAGATGTAAATAATAAAAATGCTACACACACTATCATACCAAATAATACCAAATTAAATGTTTTCTTAAACATATATCCCATCCACACAACATAAAACTAAACAGATATTTGAACTTATATTTTTCTATACTTTAAAATAAAATTATGCAGGGGAAGGGGTTTGAACCCTTGGACGATATTTTAAAAAATTATTGTTTACAATGATGTTTTTAAAAAAATTTTTACCAATTTTCAAGTATTTTTGGATTTGAAAAAAAGTTATCGAGTCCGTTTTGGAATGGTACAAAATCTGCGCCGTCAAGTGCTCTATGATCTATAGTTAATGTAAGTGGAAGTATTTTTCTTATGCCAATTTTTTTCTTGCCAGCATCATTTTTATAAATACCTGGCCTTTCTTGAATAGCATTTATTGCTATGGCAAATACTTGAGGGCTTATTAGATCTAGTAATGTTATTCCCCCTCGTTGATGTTTGAAAACACTTCCTAAGTTTGATACAAGTACACTTGCATCAAATATATCTTTAGTAGTGATTTTATCTTTGTCGGGTGTATTAAGATATTTTTGTTTTTGTTTTTTTGATATTTTTATTCTGTTTTTTCCAACAAATGAATTAAATAACTGGCGGATTGCACCTAGTCTTAAATGTGTTAGATTGTAAATTAATTGTTCTTTACCGACAAAATATTGCATTACTTCAATACTAGTGTTATCGATTTTTCTTCTAATGTTTTTGATATCATCTGCGATATTTTTAAGTGTTTTATTTCCAACGTCATGTAGTACAGGTGAAATCATTCGTAGATCGGGTAAGAGCCATGGTGTAGCTATACTAATTTCTTTTAAGTGATGATGTTTTCCTACAGCTGTCTTGTAATTATAGTTAAGTAAAGAATTTAAGTTTGGAGATTTTTTAAGTGCTTCAGCTATTGCTTTTAGCATTACAACTGTAAAAGTTATAGGTGAATTATTTTCTATTTTATCACGAATTTTCAGATAGTGATTATGAAAATCTGTTATATCTGGTTCATAGAGGTATGTTGCATGTGGAGCATTTTTCCATGAATCCTGAGTTGCAAACGCAGTAATACGTCTGTTTATATCAAACAGATGTGTTTTATGTATCGTTAATCTTCTGCCAATTAGACTCATAATTTTATAGTTAGTGACAATTAAAGGTGTTATAAGTAGTTATCCGTAAATATTTTTTAATGTGTTCTAGAAATCATGGGAGACCCCTTTATTTCGTGTGGAAATGAAAAATGGGTGTGTGAGTTTTTTTAGAAAATCTTAAAAGACGTGAGTATTTCTGACTATGTATATTTTTTGTAGTATTTGAATATTTTGATTTTTAAAATTATAAAAATAGAAAAATCTAAAGATAAAAAAATTTAGACAGGATTGACACTAATCTTTTCCACAAGAAACAAAGGCCTTCCCCTTAAACTAATTTAACAGGAGTAACAAAGGAGAAAATTATTTCAAAAATTTTTAATACATAGTTGTTCATTACATAGGTCCTTATTTCTTTCGGGGAGGACTGAATTACACGACAAAAAAGACTGTAAATAGTGATATATTTGGTAACTTATTAAAGACCAAAGGTATTTTTATTAATCGCGAGGCAATGCGTCCAACTTTTATGCCAGATGTACTTCCTCATAGAGATCATGAGATTAATAATTTAGCTTCTGTACTTGTTCCTGCGTTACGTGCTGAAACACCTAGTAATGTTTTTATTTACGGGAAAACGGGAACTGGAAAAACAGCTGTTACAAAGTTTATTGGAAATGAACTTTTAAAAAAAGGTAAAGAGACAGGAAAAAAAGTAAGTTTTATTTATATCAATTGCGAAGTAGTAGATACTCAGTATCGTCTTCTTCAAAATATAGCAAATCATTTTATTAATGACTGGTCAGAACGCATTCCTTTTACTGGTTGGCCTACTGATGAAGTCTTTGCAAAACTTAAACAAATGATAGAGAAAACTGGTGGAGTAACTGTTATTATCTTAGATGAAGTTGATAAATTAAAAGGAGATGAAGCACTCTATAATCTATCTAGAATAAATAGTGATCTTAAAAATTCCAAGGTGAGTATTGTTGGAATTTCAAATGATCTTAAATTTACTGAGTTTTTAGACCCACGTGTAAAATCCAGTCTTGGTGAAGAAAATATGATTTTTCCGCCATATGATGCAGGAGAACTTCAAGATATTTTAAACCAGAGGGTTGAAATTGCTTTAAAATCAAATTCTATAGACAAAGATGTTGTACCGCTCTGTAGTGCACTAGCTGCTCAAGAACATGGAGATGCTAGAAGAGCACTTGATTTACTTAGAATGAGTGCCGAACTTGCAGAACGTTCAAAGTCACCTAGAATTACTAAAAAATACGTAAGACTTGCACAAAATAAAATTGAAATAGATAGAATAATTGAAGTTGTTCGTACACTTCCCAATCAGTCAAAACTAATTCTTTTAGCAATTCTACTTCAGGATAAACATAACAAAAATACAGGTTCCAATGGAGCGATTACTACGGGTGAAGTGTATGAAATCTATAAAAGCTTATCAAAGAAAACAAGATCTGATAGTTTAACTCAGAGACGTGTTGCAGATTTAATATCTGAACTTGATATGCTTGGGATTATCACAGCACGTGTTATTTCCAAAGGAAGATATGGTAGAACTCGTGATATTAAAATTTCATCTTCAGCTGATGAAATCCGGAATATTTTAAAAGAAGATGAAGTGTTTGAGGAACTTTCTAACTATAATGTACGTGGTCAAACAAGATTAATTTGATTAAATACATCTTAAAATATAAATACTTAATTATATATTATAACTATATATTAATGGAAAGTGATAAGATGAGAAAGAGCAAACTAATAAATTTGATGTTGATATTTTTTATTTTAATTATTTTGTTTTTGACAAATATAGTTTTTGGTTTTAATATTACAAAAAGAGACAATATAAAAAATTTAGAAATAAGAGATAATAAAACTTTGAATATACAGAGAGGGGATATCGTCTTTCGCTATGTTGATGAAGATGTTATGCCCTTTTGTTCTTTTATGATGCATCCTGCAGTGTTTACTGGGGAAGTTATAGAGGATGGATCCAGCAGTGGAGATTTATATAAATTTATTGAAGCTAGAGGCGACCCCGATCCTTCTGAGTGTAAGGTTAAATATACATACTACAGTGAGCATAGAATATTCAACTTAAGTGTACTTTGTGATGTTGCTTGTAGAGTAAAGGGAAATTCTGAACAGATACGAAATGCTGTAGGTTTTATGGAATGGCGCATTGGAGATAAACTAGTAGGAGTTTGGAAAAAACCTTTAAAGGAATTTAACCCTGAAAGGGATAACACATGGTATTGTACAGAAATTATCTGGGCAGCATTTATGAATTCTAATGCTACACCCAAGTCTGGTTTATACGGCCGAGGGATTAATATAGGTGGGATAGGCCAAATAATTACATCAAATGATATTTTGAACAGTCCTAATGTTGAACAAATCCGTCTTTTATCTGATAAAAAAGCTATTCTTCCTAACCTATATTTTCTTAATATTTTTAATAATATTCGTGAAAAATTTATATTTAGTAATTTAAGAGTCTAAATTTTTCATAAAAGTATTGTGGGGGAATCGGGCGTGTTTTTTTTATTTTTTTTTATTTTATATGATGTGAATCGTATTTGGTTCCCCTCATGTTCCAAACACAGTAAACATCGAGGAATCGGTAATGGAAGACCCATCCTTTACCCAGAATATTTGGTCCACCAAATTCCCCCAAAACCGAATAATGTTTTCAGTAAATAAAGTTTTACAATTTTTTTAAAAATTAGAATTAAAATTTTATTGTTTTTATAATATAGTATAGAGTGTTATTAATCCAACTATTGCTGGCTGATGAAATAAGTATATTGCTAAAGATCTTTTACCTAAGAAAGCAAGTGCTTTTACTGGAAGATATTTTGAAATATCTGGTAGATAAAAATTTCTTTTATTATCTTTATATAAAATATTTCCAATGGACACGCCGAGTAGTGTTACACCTAGCCATGGAAAAATTGGGAAATAATCGATTGTATATGCCCAAATATCTGCTGGGTGAAGACCAACGACTAAGTGTAATACACTTGCGTTTTGTATGGTAAATGAACCAAGTACTATTCCTATAACTATCATTGATAAAGCTATTGGATAGTTATATTCAGATAATTTTAAAAATGGAATACTTAAAATTATACACAGGCCAATGCAGTGTAAAACACCAAATATTATAGGTCTCTCTGGCATAAAAACTAGCGTTACTGCAGTTAAAACAAGGCCTAATGAAAAAATCCACAGTCCTCTTTTTACTAAATGCTTGTAGAGTTTATTTGGATTATCTCTTTTTTTATTAAAAGTTATAGCAAGACACATTCCAACTATTGTAAAAAAAGTGACTTGAACTATAATATTTGTATTTTGTATAAGGCTGTTAGTTGGAAGAATGTTGTAGTAATCTAGATCCCATAGAAGATGAAGTATTATCATGTGAGTTATTGCAAAACCTCTAAGAAAGTCTAATTCGATGAATCTACCTTTACTTATCTTTTTCTTTAGACGCATTGTTATTGGGGTAATCCTATTCTTTTTTATCATATTTACTATTCTTCTGTTTTATACGATAGAGCCTTATAATATTTAAAAATAATCCGTAAAAATGTCAGAATATTCCTTTACGAGCTGCTACATGGATTTAAATCTCTTTATCTAATCTAATTTAGATTAGAAACAGGCTTAAATATTCCAAATGTGGCATTAAAAAGCCTTTGTCTAAACAATCCTTTTATATTGCCTTTAACATAAATTTCTTTACCGGATTTTGAAATAAAAACAGTCTTAACACCCCTCATCTCTTCACCCTTTTTAACCCTGCCAAAAACATCTACGCAATGTTGAACCTGATCTTTTCTTAAAATATTGATAAAATTTAAATTCTTGATTTCATCTTTTGAATATTCCAATGTTTTCAACCATGCAGGATTTACATCAACAAAGTTACCGTCAGCATCTACACTTTGCACAAGATTAGTAGTATTCTCAAATAAAACCCTATATCTTTTTTCATTGTCTTTTAAATTTTCATATGCCTTCTTTTTTTCTGTGATATCATTTACCATAATAATATCCAGTGATATTTTACGAACATCATCGCGTAGTAAATTACCATAGATCTCACCGTATTTTTTCATTCCGTTTTTATGGATGATTTCAACTTCATAAGGTGGAACTTTTTCTCCATTCATACGTTTATTAAAATTATTGATAATTGTTCTTTTTGATTCATCAGGTAAAAAAGGGATTTGATTAAAATTTTTACCTATGATCTCATTTGGCTTATACTTTAACCAATCATAGAGCTTCCTATTTGCATCTATGAAAATCCCTTTTTTGTTAATGATAAGGATTGCTAATGGAGAAGAATTAAAAAAAACCCTGGTGCGTTCAGCGCTCATTAAAAATTTATCAATATATTCGTATTCGTTTGTATCTGGTTTATCTAACGAATCATTAAAAAGTTTCTTAGTATCATCCTTCATATTTAATGTCCTCTACTCTAAAATTAACTAGTTACTTATAAAAAAACCTTTTTACTATTATTGGCGTACAACACATATATAAATATGGAATGTTTTTTTTATTTATAGTGCTAATTCACCTTTTCTAAGCGCTTCAACAGGAGAAAGCATACTTGCTTTTTTTGCTGGAATTGCAGCTGCGAGAACGCTTAAAGTAACTGGCAATATAAGTGCTATAGCAATTGTCAACCAGTTAACGATAAAACCAATCTGAAGTTGAGTTCCTGCGATAAACTCTACGCTAAGGCCATACCAGTTTACAAAATTCATAACTAGAAGTGAAAAACCAATCCCTATCAGCCCAGATACTAGACCAATGATAAGACCCTGGTATAAAAATATTTTAAAAATAACTCTGTCACGTGCACCAAAAGCTTTCAAACTTCCTATTTCACGTGTTTTTCTAATAATAATAGAGTCCATTACATATTTTATAGCTGCACCACATAAAAATAAGGTAATGCCGATACTACCCCAGAGCATAATTGTTACTACATCCTGCATGCTGCCAGCAATATAAACTAGAAAATCATGCCAGTTGTATACATCCAACTCCGGAAAAAGATTTTCAAGAGTGCTAGTAACATCCTGAGCATGAGATACCGGGTTTAACTGATGGAGAGGTTCAGGTGCTTTTACAATTACAACATCTCCTCTATCTCTATCAACAGTAATCGGATTATATCCTCTAAAAGTCCCAACACCTGGTACATGCCAGTCTTTACCTTCAACTTCACCGTATCTTTTTATTTCACGAAGTGAGTCAGCATGCATAAACCACATAAGTGCATCAAGTGTAGGTGTTCCACTTTCATAGAGACCTATTACTTTTACATTAATTGTAGCATAGCTTGATTCTTTTCCTGAAACACTCAAAGTTAAAGCAAAAATTTTTCCAACTTCAACAGAAGGATGCATCTTTGCAGCTGTAGCACCAACTATAACTGGATAGGGCTCATCATCTTCTAAAAGACGTTCACCCGTCCCATAAACAAAATTTGGTAGATCACCCGGGCCTTCTATTTCAATATATAGGGGAGTATGACCCCTTAAAATAGGATCATCCTTCCTAAAATATCTCCCCTTTACAATTTTTTCTTCAATACCTGAAATCTGGTTTTCTTTTTCTGCATTTATACCTTGAATTGTACAACCATCCACAGCTTCCCCTTCAGCGCCCAAACCGTATGTACCTTGAGCAGTAACTCTGATACTTGTTTCATATCCAGATAATTTATCCTCTATTCTTCTTGCTATTTCACCTGCATTTTTAAGTTC
This sequence comes from uncultured Thermoplasmatales archaeon, assembly GCA_964518165.1. Taxonomy (GTDB): domain Archaea; phylum Thermoplasmatota; class E2; order DHVEG-1; family DHVEG-1; genus CAYZTD01. The sequence goes on along the minus strand of CAZFFN010000120.1, from coordinate 19,039 downwards.
AGGTTCAGTTCCATATAAATCTCTCAAGTTGCTACTAGGATCAACAATAACTGCATCAGAGGTGACAAGTTTTGTTGTGTCATCAACTACTTGCATCATATAATTAAGATAAGCATTTTCAAGCATAAAAGATGTCATTGTTAGAGCTATAACTATAACTATTATTGCATAGATCTTCTTATGGTCTTTTAGTTCACCGATAGCAAGTTTTCTACTAACTCCCAAATTATCCTCCCTTGAAATTTTTTCTAAAACTCTTTATTACTTTTTCAAAATTGCAGTTTTTATCGTTTGTATCTCCAACTACATTACCATCCTTAAGTGCAACTGTTCTTCTACTGTAACTTGCAATATCAATGTCATGAGATACAAATACACTAGTGGCACCTCTTTTTTCATTAATCCTTAGAAGAATATTCATAATGTCGCCGCTACTGTCCGAATCAAGAGCACCAGTTGGTTCATCAGCAAGAAGCATAACTGGATCATTTATCAGAGCACGGGCAATTGCTACTCTCTGCTGTTCACCACCTGACAGATGGATTCCTTTATGATCTGCCCGGTGAAGAATGCCTGTTTCTTTAAGTAGACCTTTTGCTTTTTTTTCTAATTCTTCAGGGTCTTTTTTCATTATAAGTCCAGGTAAAACAACGTTTTCAAGGACAGTGAGCCTTGGAATAAGATTATAATTTTGAAAAACAAAACCTAGTTTTGAACCACGAAATAAAGCGATTTCTTTTCCGCTTATTTTTGATGTGTCTTTTCCGTCAACCATAATATTTCCAGATGTAGGCCTATCTAAAAGCCCCATACAATGAAGAAGTGTAGATTTACCACAGCCAGAAGGACCCACGATTGAAACAAACTCACCAGGATAGATATCAAGAGATAAATTATCAAGTGCTTTTACAACAACACCATATTCATCATATTCTTTAGAAACATTTTTAAGATGAATTATGGGTTTTTTACGGTTAACCATATTCTCCTAAAAATAAGAAACCACTCTATAATATAAAAATTTAATGAAAAATATATTTAAATTAAAAAAATTAAGTAGATTATAATTAACCTACATAATGAGACATACCCTTGTCATCTTCTTTGTCATGATTCTCTTTGGCACTTAAAACATCAATTAATAAAATAGCATGTAAAGGTACTATCCTAATTCTTCCTTTCATTTCAGCATGTGCCTCGCCCAATTCCATCAATAGGCCAGTTCCTTCAACACCTACTGAAATAAAACCTTTGAACACGCCTTCTGTCTCAATTAGTTTTTCTTTAGTTCCTAGTGAAGATATTTTATATTCAGATTCTTCTGTTAATTCCATTTTTTCTTTATCCATATATTTACACCTTATTTTCTTTATCAATCAGTTTTTGAAGATGCTCTACGGTTTTTCCGTAATTCTCTATTGCTACTTTAAGGTGTGCCTCTACAAAATTCCAGGCTTTTTCAAGATTCCCATATCTAAGCTTATATGCCTTTTTGCTCTGCTGAGAACTTTCATCAATAACTTGGACTTCTTCTAAAATATCAAGCCCCTTAAGTTTATTTAGATGCCTATATATTGTTGGTTTGGAAGTTTTTAATTCTGTAGATATCTCTTCAACATACCATGCCTTGTTTGGATGAGACAAGAAGAAATCAGCAAATATTCGGTACGGAATTTCAGGGTCGGATCCTTTCGAAAGATAACCAATTTGTTCGAAAAACTTTTTTGCAACAACCTTTGGGTCTTCTTCTCCAACTAGAGGTGTGTTACTTACAACCTGTATCGTAAATCCCATTTGTTATGCCCTCGAAAAAGAAAATAAAAAGATTATTTATAAGGTTTGCTTAACAAAGAAACCTTTTAACAATAATTTTTTTCGTAGTAAAGTTAAAATTTTAGATAATTGGTAGATATTTTTCAAGTTCCCATGGTGTAACCTGCGTTCTGTATTCCTCCCACTGACTTCGTTTAACATGTAAAAAATTATTAAAAACATGATCTCCAAGAGTTACTTTTAAAAGAGAACTATCTTCCATTAGACCTATTGCATGCCCTAGACTTTCAGGTAAATGATGAATGTTATGTTTTTTCCTTTCCCTTTCAGATAAAGAATAAATATTTCTTTCAACTGGTTTGGTTGGAGAAATTTTATTTTTTATGCCCTCAATTCCGGCTGCAAGCATTACTGTAAATTGAAGATATGGGTTTCCCGATAGATCTGGATTTCTAAGTTCACAGCGAGTACTATTGTCACTCCCTGTTGGAATTCTTATTAAAGCACTACGATTTCTATTTGCCCAAGAAATATATGTTGGTGCCTCATAGCCTGGGACTAGTCTTTTATATGAATTTACAGTTGGATTTAAAATTGCTGTGATTTCTTTAACATATTTTAGCAGCCCACCTATAAAATAGATAGCAGTCTCACTTAGACTATTTTTAGCATCTTTATCATAGAAAGCATTTTTCCCATCTTTTGTAAAAAGACTAAGATGCGTATGCATCCCACTTCCTGCTTTTCCATATAATGGTTTAGGCATAAAACTAGCATGTAAGTTATGTTTACGAGCAATTACCTTTGTAACATATTTTAATGTAATTACTCTATCGGCAGTAGTTATTGCATCAGCATATTTGAAATTTATTTCATGTTGACCATCAGATACTTCATGATGAGACGTATAAGTACTAATTCCAAACGCGTTTAATGCAAGTGAAACATCAGCTCGAACTCCTTCAGCTAAATCCCTATGTGACAAATCAAAATAGCCTGCTGCATCATTTGGAATAGTTGTATATTCATCGTCTTCTTTTTTAAATAAAAAAAACTCACATTCCGGCCCTGTGTTAAAAACAAATCCCATTTTTTTTGCTTTTTCAACAACTTTTTCTAAAATATATTTAGTATCGCCGACAAAACGTTTTCCACTTGGCTCATATATGTCACAGTTCATTTTTGCTGTCTTTCTTTTATCAATTTCTTCGGGTAGAATTACAAAACTATTTGGATCTGGCTTTGCGATTTTATCTGATTCTTCGATTGTAGCATATCCCGCAATTGATGAACCGTCAAAAGGTATTCCCTTATCTAATGCATCTTCCAATCTTGAAGGAGGAATAACTATATTTTTCGGAAGACCTAATATATCAACAAATTGCAACCTAATAAACAATACATTTTCTTTCTCTACAGTTTCTAAAACTTTTTCTTTATCATATGAAATAGTATCCATTAATTCCTATCTCCCCAGCAAAATTATATTTGACTTGCTCCCACTAAGATGAATGCCTTTTAGTTATTAAAAGCTAATTAAATATTTAAAAAAAAACGCATTGTTTATAACAATTATTCCCAGGGCTATAATGATTTCTCTTAAGATGAACTTCACCACACTCTTTGTAATAAAGTTTTAATATACCTTGTTGATACGAGAACTGCCCTATTTAGGGAGGTAAATATTATGGATAAAGACGTCGAAAATTTTATGGAAACGGTCAAACAGAAAGACCCAGACCAAAAAGAATTTCATCAGGCAGTTGAGGAAGTAGTTCAAAGTTTAACGCCTTATATTAAGAAGAATCCTAAATATCAAAAGTTTAAAATTCTTGAGAGAATGGTAGAGCCGGAACGAGCAATAATGTTTCGTGTTCCCTGGGCAGATGACAATGGAGAAATTCATGTAAACCGCGGCTATCGTGTTGAATTTAACAGTGCCATTGGACCGTACAAAGGAGGACTTCGTTTTCATCCCAGTGTCAATCTTTCAACACTTAAGTTTTTAGGTTTTGAACAAACTTTTAAAAATTCATTAACGTCTCTTCCAATGGGCGGCGGTAAAGGAGGAGCAGATTTTAACGCAAGAGGAAGATCTGAACAAGAAATAATGAGATTCTGCCAAGCTTTTATGACTGAACTTTGCAAATATATTGGGCCAAATACAGATGTTCCTGCCGGTGATATTGGTGTTGGCGGTCGAGAAATTGGTTTTATGTTCGGCCAATACAAAAAAATTAAAAATGAGTTTGTTGGAGTGCTCACGGGTAAAGGAAGAAATTGGGGCGGTTCACTCATACGTCCAGAAGCAACAGGATTTGGAGCAACATATTTTACTCAAGAAATGTTAAAACTTAAAAATGAAACATTTAAAGATAAAAATGTTGCACTTTCAGGTTTTGGAAATGTAGCATGGGGTGCAGCTTTAAAAATTACTGAACTCGGCGGTAAAGTAGTAACTCTCTCAGGGCCTGATGGATATATATATGATCCAGATGGAGTATCAGGTAAGAAAATTGATTATATGCTAGAGATGAGAGCATCAAATAATGATAGAGTGGAAGATTATTCAGATAAATTTGGTGTTGACTTTGTTAAAGGTAAAAAACCTTGGGAAGTTGAAGTAGATATTGCAATGCCTTGCGCTATTCAAAATGAATTAGATGGAAATGATGCAAAAAAATTAATCGATAATGATTGTATGCTTGTTGCCGAAGTATCAAATATGGGTTGCACACCAGAGGCAATTAAAAATTTACAAGAAGCAAAAGTAATTTACGCTCCAGGTAAAGCAGTGAATGCGGGTGGTGTAGCAGTATCCGGCCTTGAAATGAGTCAAAATAGTATGAGATATAATTGGACTGCTGAAGAAGTAGATCAAAAACTTCATAGCATTATGAAAAATATACATAAATCCTGTGTAGAATATGGAAAACAAAAAGAATATATTAACTATGTTGACGGAGCAAATCTCGCGGGATTTGTAAAAGTAGCAGATGCAATGATAGATCAAGGTGTTGTTTAAACAATACCAATTTTTTTCAATTTTTTACAAAAACTTTCTTATCGCTTCTTTTTATTCTATTTTTGTTAATATGACTCAGGAGAATAACAAATCTAACCCTTGTTTAAATGTTAATAGAGAGAAATATGAACTTTCTAGTCAGATGTTGCATAAATTAATGCCTTTTAAAATTCGAGAAATTTTACTTGTCTCAAGTCTTTATGATGCTTTTATAATTGAAGAAGAGGGGCTAATTACGGAAATGGTTGTTGGAGAATATCAAGAGCTCTTGCTCTCTTCCCCGCCAAGGGTAACTAGAGTTTCTTCTGGGAAAAACGCTCTTGAGAAAATAAAGACCAACAAATATGACCTAGTTATAACAATGTCAAAAAACATAGGAACCGATCCTTTTTCATTTGGAAAAAAAATGAAAAAAAACTGTCCAAATATACCCGTAATTATCCTTGCTACAGATTATGCCGATCTTCATATATGTCAAGATAGAATACATGAAAGAGGGATTGATAGAGCTTTTTTTTGGAATGGAGATACTAGACTTTTTTTGGCAATTGTAAAATATGTTGAGGACAGGATAAATATTGATTATGATGTTGATACAGGGGATGTTAGGACAATTATTGTTTTGGAAGACTCAATAAGATATTACTCGATGTTTTTACCGATAATTTATACTGAAATTGTTAAACAGATTCGAAGATCCTTATCTGATACTTTAAATGAAATGCAAAGGCTTTTGCGAAGACGGGCAAGACCTAAAATTTTGCTGGCTGATAGCTATGAAAAAGGAATCGAACTATATGAAAAATATAAAGATAATGTACTTGGAATCATTTCTGATGTTAAATTTTATAAGAATCAAAAATTGAATAAAACTGCAGGTATTGATTTCATAAAGTATGTAAAAAAGGATAACGAAAACCTTCCTACTATGCTTCAATCCTCAGATAAAAAAAACAGAAAACGTGCTGAGAAAACAAACTCATATTTTATGTATAAAAATTCGTCTACTCTCCTTCAGGATTTTGATGATTTTTTGATGAATCATCTGGGTTTTGGTGACTTTGTATTTTTGAAACCTGTCAAAGGTAAAAAAGAAACCGTTGAAATTGCTCGCGCATCAAACATGGAAGAATTTGAAAAAACTTTAAAAGAAATACCGGCGGAGTCAATTAGATACCATGCTGATAAAGATGATTTTTCAAATTGGCTTATGGGGAGAGGTGAATTTAAGTTGGCCTCTTTATTACGTCCAACGAAAGCAAATGACTTTGTTGATTTAGATGAGAATAGGCGATATTTAATTGAAATCTTTAAAGAAACAAGAAGGGATAAACAACTTAGATCCATGACTGATTTTTCACAGCAAACATTTGAATTTGATAATTCTTTTACAAAAATTAGCGGGGATTCTCTAGGAGGAAAGGCAAGAGGAATAGCATTTATAAGATCTTTAATTGCATTGTCTAATCTAAATGATAAATATTCTGATATAAATATTACTGTTCCAAGTACTGCAGTTATTGGTACGGAGGAATTTGATGAATTTTTAAAGCAGAACAAAATATGGAAGGAACTGGAAAATCTTGATGAATTATCTGATTCAAAAATAACAAAGATTTTTTTAAAATCAAGCTTGTCAAGAGATCTAATAAAAAAACTAAGAAAACTTTTAACAAAGTTTCATAAACCACTTGCTGTAAGATCTTCGAGTCTTTTGGAGGATTCACAGAACCATCCTTTTGCTGGAATTTATTCGACATATCTTATTCCAAACAACCAAAAACCTCTTTCAGAACGACTAGATCAACTAACTCAGGCAATCAAATTAGTTTATGCCTCCGTTTTTTTTAAAAAATCTAGAGAATATATTAAATCTACATATTCAAAATTAGAAGAAGAAAAAATGGCGATAATACTTCAAGAATTAGTTGGACAAAACCACAATGGGCGTTATTATCCTTCTTTTTCAGGTGTTGCACAATCATATAATTATTATCCTGCTCCTTCTCAAAAAAGAGAAGAAGGAATAGTAAATCTTGCAGTAGGATTAGGGCATTCTGTTGTTGGCGGGGAAAATACTTTTAGGTTTTCACCAAAACATCCAAATGTTTCTGATATGGATACACCAGAGAGGGCTTTTCAAAATACACAAAAATATCTATATGTTTTAGATGTTGGTAATAATATAAAACACAAGCTTTCTAGAGAAGATATCACTAATATTAGTAAAATTGAAATATCTGATATTATAAATGATAAAGAGCTAGATTTTATTGCAAGTAGCTATGACATGAATGATGATAAAATAGTTGATACTTTTTCTAATAAGGGACCACATTTGATAACTTTTTCCAATCTTTTAAGATATGGAAATATTCCTTTCTCAAAACTTTTTGAAGAAATTTTAGATATTGGTAAAAAAGGCATGGGGACTCATGTAGAATTTGAATTTGCCGTTGATCTTAAAACAAATCCTGTAACATTTTCATTACTACAAATTAGGCCGATGGTTATAAATAAAGAACATTCAAAAATTGTATGGTCAAAAGATGAAGAAAAATCAGAAAAAACTCTTATTGTATCAGATAATTCACTAGGTAACGGAGTGATAGAAAATATTTTAGATATAGTTCTAGTTAAAAAAGAAACGTTTTCATCTTTAAAAACTCTTGAAATTTCAAAAGAAATAGAAAAAATCAATAATGCTTTGGCTGAAGAAGAAAGAAAATATGTTTTGATTGGGCCCGGGAGATGGGGTACACAGGATAGGTTTTTAGGAATTCCTGTAAATTGGTCTCAGATATCAAATACTAAAGCGTTAGTTGAAGTTGCTCTGAAAGAGTTTAACATAAATCCGACGCAGGGTTCTCATTTTTTACAGAATTTAATATCAAGAGATATCGGATATGTTAGTGTTTCATTGTCTAAAGAAGAATATGTCGATTGGGATTTTTTGGAATCAATAGACACAAGGAACGAATTAAAATTTGTAAAACACATAAGACTAAAAAATCCTTTAACGATAAAGCTTGATGGAAAGAGTGGAAGAGCTATCATTCTTAGAAATTAGTATGTTCCATTGATATTTTTAAAGTCTCCATATTCTTTTAAATTAAAATTGAAAACTTCTGATTTTACGTTTTATCAAGTATTAACTCAAAAAATTAGTAAAAAGATAAAATTTTTTGGTTTTTTTTCTACATTTTAATAATGCTTTCAATATTTGATAGTAAAGTTTTAAAAAACCCCTTACTTACATTTTCTCAATAAAAATGAATTCTGCTGAGTAGTGCTGTATTATGTATGAGATAGATGAAAAACAAGTTTTATCTGATAATGTTAAACTTATGAAAATAAAAGCCCCTTTGGTTGCAAAAAAGGCTAAACCAGGTCAGTTTATTATTCTTAGAATCGATGAAACAGGTGAAAGAATCCCTTTGACTATAGCTGATTTTGATAGGAAAAAAGGAACTATTACTATTATTTTTATGGAGGTGGGAAAGACAACAAAACAACTTGGAACTATGAAAGAAGGAGATAAAATTCTTAATTTTGCAGGTCCTTTGGGTGTCCCTTCTGATATAGAAAAATATGGAACTGTTGTTTGTATAGGTGGAGGGGTTGGTATTGCTCCTTTGTATCCAATTATTCGTGCTTTAAAAGACGCGGGTAACAAAGTCATTAGCATTCTTGGAGCTAGAAACAAGGATTTGTTGATTCTGGAAAAAGAAATAGAAAAGTATAGTGATGAACTTTTAATTGCTACAGATGACGGTTCAAAAGGACACAAAGGTTTTGTAAGTGATGTTTTACAAAATCTTATTGATAAAGGAACAAAAATTGATATTGTCTGGGCGGTAGGTCCGGTTATTATGATGAAGGTTGTTTCAGACCTTACTCGTAAATATGATCTTAAAACTATCGTGAGTCTTAATCCCATTATGGTAGATGGAACAGGAATGTGTGGCGGTTGTCGAGTGACTGTTGGCGGTGAAACAAAATTTGCATGTGTTGATGGCCCTGAGTTTGATGCTCATCTGGTTGATTTTGAAAATTTGATGCTTAGGAACAGGCGTTTTGTCAATGAAGAAAAACATGCATGCAAACTTGCAGGGGTTGATGTTTAGGATGGCAATTAAAAAAGAGAAGTATCCTATGCCGGAGCAGGATCCAAAGAAACGAATTAAAAATTTTGATGAGGTTCCTTTTGGTTATGATGAAAAAACTGCTATTGCTGAAGCTCAGCGTTGTCTTCAATGTAAAAACAGCCCCTGTATGCAAGGATGTCCTGTAAATATAGATATACCTAATTTTATTAAAGAAATAGCTGAAGGTAATTTTGGTAAAGGTGTTGAAGTTCTTAAAAATAAAACAAATCTTCCCGCAGTCTGTGGCAGGGTTTGTCCATATGAGGAACAATGTGAAGGAAAGTGTACATTGTTGAAAGTTGGTGAACCGGTTGGTATTGGTAGATTAGAGCGATTTCTAGCAGATTATGCAAGAAAAAAAGGAGAAAAACTTCATAAAAAACCTAAATCCACAGGCAAAAAAGTAGCAGTTGTAGGAGCAGGACCCGCGGGTCTAACATGTGCAGGAGATTTATCTAAAATGGGTCATAAAGTAGTTGTTTTTGAGGCATTTCATGCACCTGGTGGAGTATTGATGTATGGGATACCTGAGTTTCGCCTGCCTAAAGAAATTGTTAAATCAGAGGTTGAATACATCGAAAAACTTGGTGTAGAAATTTATTATGATGTAGTTGTTGGAAAAACAATAGATGTCAAAGAACTCATGGGGGAATATGATGCAGTTTTTGTTGGAACAGGTGCAGGACTTCCACGTTTTTTGGATATACCCGGAGAAAACCTAGCTGGTGTTTATTCGGCTAATGAGTTTTTAACACGGGTTAACATGATGAAAGCATACAAATTCCCTAATTATGATACACCTATTAAAATCGGTAAGAAAGTTGCTACTTTTGGAGCAGGGAATGTAGCTATGGATTGTGCGCGCACTGCTCTACGTTTGGGTGCAGAAAAATCATATATTATATATCGTCGAAGCGAAAAAGAAATGCCAGCAAGAAATGAAGAAATAGAGCATGCAAAAGAAGAAGGCATTATTTTCAAACTTCTTACTAATCCAACTAAGTTTATACCAGATGAAAAAGGCCATGTTAGACAAGTAAAATGTGTAGAGATGAAATTAGGTGAACCAGATGAGTCAGGTCGTAGACGTCCTATTCCTATCAAAGGATCAGAATTTAAAATAGATGTCGATACTGCATTGATAGCAGTAGGTCAAAGCCCTAATCCTCTGGTTCCTAAGACCGTTGATGGATTAGAAATAGAAAAAAAGGGAAACATTAAAACAGATGAAAAGGGTCAAACAAGTATCCCTGGTCTTTTTGCTGGTGGCGATATTACTTCAGGAGCAGCAACAGTAATACTAGCTATGGGTGCTGGAAAAAAAGCAGCAAAAGCAATTGATAAGTATCTTAGATGAAAGTAAGATTTTAATTAAGTCGAAATATATTTATCTAATAAAAATTAGAAAAATCTGTTTAGAAAATCTGCTATAAAAGTTACAAGGAAAACCTTTGCTTTTATTTTTTCATACTCTATAAAATCTGGTTCAGTTTCAATTGTAATATAGTTGTTATTGTCCTGGTAATAAGCAGCTTTTCCAATTATTTTATATGTTCCCTTTTCAACTTGGTTTCCATTAATATCTTCACCAGTCCAAATATTTGTTGTAGTAATTTTTGCATCTTTTCCTATGCCTGTTTCTGGTCCTTGGTTTTCATAAGATGTCCAAACTAAATTATCTTCCTCATCATATATTTCACAACCAATGTCACCAAATATTAGATAATTTTCTCCGCCTCCAACGTTTACTATCTCTGTTGTAATAACATAACCTAGAAAATTTTTGTTTACACTTAAGGTAAATGTATAATCTGGATCGTTATTTGTATTATTAATATGGATAGCTGCAACGTTACTTATTGAGAGCATTAAAAAAATCAATATTATTAGAATAGAAAGTATTTTTCTCTTCATATCTTTAACTCCAAGAATAAAAATACAGATAAATATATAATATTTGCTAATAAACAATCGGCAATTGTCTTACAATTTCTTTTTTGCAGCTTTGATTAAACCATCAAACAAAGGTGCAGGATCTAAAGGTCTTGATTTAAACTCTGGGTGAGCCTGAGTTGCTACAAAATAAGGATGATTTGGTATTTCCATAAATTCCATTAATATACCATCAGGGCTTTTACCAGAAAATATTATTCCACATTTTTCAAGCCTTTCGACATAATCTGGATTAACCTCATACCTATGTCTGTGTCTCTCTGAAACTTTTGTCTGGCCATACAAGTTATGGATCTTAGTTCCTTTTTTTAGAATCGCCGGCCATGAGCCAAGACGCATAGTTGCACCATATCTAGATTCCTGAATAATTTCAACTTGTTCTGGAATAAAGGCAATTACTGGATGCTCAGCTTTTTTATCTACTTCAACAGTATTTGCATCTTTCATTCCACATACGTTTCTTGCATATTCGATAACTGCAAGCTGCATTCCTAAACATAGCCCTAGATAAGGAATTTTATTTTCACGTGCATAGCAAATTGTATCAATTTTACCATCAATTCCAGATTTGCCAAAACCCCCTGGAACAATTATTGCATTTAGTTTTTTAAGTTCAGAAAGTTTCTTTGAATCTTTTTCAAACTTTTTAGAATCAATCCAATGGAAATCTGGTTTTAAATTATTATTCCAAGAAGCATGTTTAACTGCTTCAATAACACTAACATAAGAATCACTCAACTGGCTTGTACCAATATCAAAATATTTTCCTACAATTCCTATTTTAACAGATTTATCTAATCTACGGATTTTTCTTATGAATTTTGCCCAACCTTCTAAATCTTTATGTGATTTTCTAAGTTTTAATTTCTTTAGGATTTTTTCACAAAATTTTTGTTTTTCAAACAAAAGACTTACTGCATATACATTATCTACATCAGAGTTTGATATAACGTCATCTTCATGAATATTGCAGAAAAGAGCTATTTTTTCACGTCTTACATTGTCTAACGGATCATCAGAACGGGTGACTATAAAATTAGGTTGAATACCAATTTCACGGAGTAGCTTTACTGAATGCTGAGTTGGTTTTGTTTTTGCTTCACCCAAGGCATCAAGGACAGGAACATAAGTTACATGTACAAAAATAACTTTATCTCCTTCTAGTTTCATCTGACGGACTGCTTCTAAAAATAATACATTTTCATAGTCGCCAACAGTGCCTCCTATTTCGACTAGAACAAAGTCCCATTTTTTCTCTTCAGCAGGACGTCTTACCCTTCTTTTTATTTCATTAGTTACATGTGGAATAGGCTGAACTGTTTTACCTAGATATTTGCCTTTCCTTTCTTTTTCAATTACTGCATTATAGACTTGTCCTGTTGTAATATTATGATATTTTGGAATATTTATATCTAAAAAACGCTCATAGTGGCCTAAATCCTGATCAATTTCTCCACCATCTTCAGTGACCCATACTTCACCGTGTTCAGTGGGCCTAAGAGTTCCAGCGTCATAGTTTATATATGGATCTATTTTCATAGCTGTAACATTGTATCCGTGTAGCTTGAGTATTTTTCCAATAGAGGCAGTAGTTATTCCTTTACCAAGTCCAGAAACAACCCCACCAGTCATAATAATATAATTAACCATCCCTTTCAACCGGCAGAGGGAATATAATCTTAGGGTTTAAATTATTTCTCATTTTTAAAAAATATTAATAAAATATAATTTTATTAAGATTATTTTATACTCTACATAAAAATAAAAGAAATTTACAACTACTATAATTGTCCTTTAATGGGTTTTATAGCAATTGTTGATATTTTTTCGATTTGACTTTTTGTTTATTTTTTTGTTGTCAAGGAAATTTCTATGGATGATACGTTGGAATTTCTCCCCTCTTCATTTGTGATACTTTCTGTGCCAATTACAATGTCCTTAATTTTTGCCTCTTGTACAAATCTGTTTCTAGTAATTTCAGCTGTGTCAACTGCGCGACTTATGGCACGGCCACGTGCTTTAATTATTACTTCATCAGATCCACCATTGAATTGAGTTACTACGGCAAGGACATAGCTCATTGGTGGTTTGTTTCCAACATATATTACGTTTTCATCCGGGTTTACTTCTTTTTCTGCCATTTCTTTTCCTCCCTGTTATTACCTTTGTATTTTACGATTTTAAGTAGTAATCTATGATTTATAAAGCTTTCGACTAATAAAAACCAAGGAGTTGTTAGCTTTTATATCTTTTTACATGAATTTAATAACAATCAACAGCTTTTTAAGGTGAGATGGTTATAGAAAAATAGTTAATGGGGGACAAAGAAAATTGAGGAATAATGTTTGTTTAAAATTCTTAGTTTTACTAAAATCTGTAAATGCTTAATCAGTTAGATTTATAAATCAATCCTTTTTAACAAGTTTGAATTTATAGTATTAAATATCTGTCTTTTAAGGGGTTGAAAAATCATGGAGATATTAGAAGATAAACCAAATAAACAAATACTTTTACTTGGAAATGAAGCAATAACACGTGGTGCAATTGAAGCAGGAGTAGATGTTGCAACAACTTATCCTGGTACACCATCATCAGAGATTGCTGATACCTTTTCACATATTGCAAAATATTTTACAAAACAAAAAAAGGATCCAGGTTTTTATTTTGAGTATTCTACAAATGAAAAAGTAGCTTTAGAAGTAGCGGGTGCGTCAGCAATATCTGGTCTTCGTGCGCTTACTTGTATGAAACATGTGGGACTTAATGTTGCTAGTGACACCTTTATGACGTATATGTATATAGGTTGCAAAGGCGGACAAATCATAGTTTCTGCTGATGATCCATCGTGCCATTCTTCTCAAAACGAGCAAGACAATAGATATTACGCACTTTTTTCAGGTGCACCAATGCTAGAGCCTACTACTCCAAATGAAGCTAAAGAGATGACTCGTATTGGTTTTGATATATCTGAAAAACTCAAATCTCCAATTCTTATTAGGACAACTACTCGTCTTAACCATGTAAGAGGGCCAATTACACTTAAAAAGATTAAAAAACCTCGTAAAAAAGGTAAATTTGAAAAAAGCCCAATGTGGGTTACAACACCGGCTATTGCAAGAATAAGACACCCTAAACTTTTAGAAATGCAGGAAAAAGCAAGAGAAATATCTGAAAAATCAGAATTCAATGAAATAATAGAGGTAGGTAGTCCCAAAGAATGGGGAATTGTAACCTCTGGTGTTTCCTATAACTATGTTAGAGAGGTTGTTTCTGATCTTAACCTTGATATTAGGATTTTAAAACTAGGTATGACTCATCCACTTCCACGTAATATGTGTGAAAAATTCATAAAATCATGTAAAAAAATCTTGGTTGTCGAAGAACTTGAACCAATTCTTGAGAATCAATTCAAAAACATGATATATGATTTAAAAGCAGATTGTAAGATATATGGTAAATCAACAGATCATTTCTCAAGACTATTTGAATATAACCCCGATATTGTAACAGAAGGAATATGTAAAGTACTAGGCATTAAAAATCCAACTAAAAAACCAAAAAAATCTGATATCAAACTTCCTAGTAGACCACCTGCATTGTGTCCAGGTTGTCCGCATAGAGCAACATATTATGCTGCAAAAATGGCAAAACCACGAGGTGTAGTATATCCTACAGATATTGGCTGTTATACACTGGGCCGAGCAAAACCTCTTGAGATGGCAGATTTACTTTTATGTATGGGTAGTAATGCGGGAACTGCGTGTGGTCTAGCAGTATCAATTGAAGATAAAGTAATTTCATTTATGGGCGATTCAACTTTTTTTCACTCTGGAATCCCTCCGCTTGTTAATGCAGCGCATCACAATCATGATATTGTAATGACTGTTCTTGATAATAGAACAACAGCTATGACAGGTCACCAGCCGCATCCTGGAACTGAAACAGATGGAATGGGCAGGCCTGCTAAGAGAATAATTGTTGAGGATGTAGCAAAGGGATGCGGGATAGATGAAGTATTAGTTACAGATCCAAATGATATCAAAGAAACAACTAAAGCTTTCAAAAAAGCACTTGAATATAAGGGGCCTGCTGTAGTTGTGAGTAAATCACCATGTATTCTACTTGAAAACCGTGATAAGAGAAAAAGAGGAGAAACAGTACCTGTTTACCAGGTTGATCAAGAAAAATGTAAAAAATGTAAGTTATGTATCAGTAAATTTGGTTGCCCTGCTCTTTACTATGGTAAAGAAGGTGAAATTCTAATAGATGAGCAGCAATGTAACGGATGTGGTAATTGTGCGACCATTTGTCCTTTTGATGCAATTTATAAAAAGGAGGAAGAAAAATGAGCAAAACAAACATTGTTCTAACTGGAGTCGGCGGACAAGGAGTAATTACTGCAGCTAACATATTAGGAAAGGCTTGCGTGAAAGCGGGAGTGAATGTGTTTGTTTCAGAAGTTCATGGTATGGCACAACGTGGTGGAAGTGTTAATTGTACAGTAAGGATCGGTGATGTATATGGGCCGCTTGTGCAAACTGGTTCAGCAGATGTAATACTTAGCACTGAACCAATTGAGGCACTTAGATATATTGATTTCTCAAATAAAGATACCAAGATAATTACAGGAATTAATCCTGTTGTCCCATTCACTGTATCAACGGGTGATGAAGAATACCCTGACATTGAAACTGTTTACAAAAAGCTGAAAACTTATGGGGAACTCTACAAAGTCGATGCATTGAAATTAGCTAAAGAAGCTGGAGCTTTGATTACAAAAAATGTTGTAATGCTTGGAGCGCTTGCTGGATCAGGAATCTTGCCTTTTGATAAAAAAATACTTTTAGATACAGTCCTTGAAAATGTACCAGCTAAATTTAAAGAGATAAATAAAAAAGCATTTGATTTAGGATATAAATCTATAAAATAATTCTTAATTTTTCTTTTCTTAATTCTTTAATATATAAACCACTGGTTTATTTTTTGGTGTTTTTCAAAGAGAGCAAAGAAGAAAAAAACTGAAGACGAAGATGAAGATTATTAAATAATTTTTTTTATGATGGTGTAAAAATACACCATTCTTTTTTATTAATTATCTGGGTGTAATGTTTTTAATATCTCTCCAAGGGTTCAAATCCCTTCCCCTGCATTCATATGGTTCCAACAGGAGAAAAACACTCATTTTTACCTGCTAATTTTTTTGTGGTTAAAAAATGGGATTTAAACCCAAAATAAACCATAAAAAGTCAACTCCTTTATTTTAAACGTTTTGTTATTTTTCCAAGAAAAGTTTATATATAGCAAAAATTATATAGTTGACTGATAGTCAGTCAAAAGGTGACCCTATAATGAGAATCACAAAAAAACCTGAAGAAAGAAAAAAAGAATTAGTAGATATTGCAGAGCAGCTATTTATCAAAAATGGATATGAGCAAACAGCAGTATCTGATATAGTAAAAAAAGCAAAAGTAGCGCAGGGTACATTTTATTATTATTTTAAAACAAAAGAAGAGATACTTGATTTATTAACTGATAGATACATAAAAAGTAATGTCAAAGGTTATGAAAAAATTGCAAATCAAAAAGGGCTAGATGCCCTTGAAAAAATAATAAATATATTCCAATTCTCATCATCATTTAGAAAGGACAGAAAAAGCCTCATACAATATTTACATGAAGATAAAAACGCTCATCTTCATCTAAAATTTGAAAGAAAACTGCCTGTAATGATTGCAGAACCCTTATCAATAATAATTTCTCAAGGCGTACAAGAAAAATATTTTGATACAGCCTTTCCATTAGAAGCAGCTAAAGCTTTTATTGGAGTTTCTGCAATGGTAATGCAAGGAATTAATAATATAAAACCAGATTCTGAGGAATATACCAAAATGTTACTAGCAACAATTGATTTTTTAGAAAGAATTCTGGGTGCAAAATCAGGTATAATATTAAATGCTTATAAAAAAATGGAGGGATAAAATAAATGCCTTTGTGTAAAAGATTAAAATTAAGTCATTCAATTGAAATAAAAACAACACATGAAAAGATATGGAATTTTTTAAAAAATCCTTCGAACTATAAAACCTGGCACCCAAAAGACCATATAAAAATAATTTGGAAAGAAGGAAATCCACTAGAGCTTGGATCAAAATTTTATTCAGAGCAACTCGTTTTTGGAAAAGTTCAGAAATATAAGGGACAAATAAAAGAAGTAATACCAAATAAAAAAGTTGTTTTCAAATTTAAATTTCCTGTTTCTCTAATTTCTCCAGAAATTGAATGGCGTACAGATACAAAAGGAGAAAACACAGTTTTCACAGCAATAAGCTTTTTGCGTGCTGGGCATCTATACAAAAAGCTATTTAAAAAAGGCATGAAAAAACTAATTGAAGAACATGACAGACATGTCGGAGAAGAAGGAGAGAATTTGAAGAAAATATTAGAAGGCGATTGATGTGGATAAAGATACAAGATATGAATTACCAGTTGGTTATTTTAATTTTCATAAAAAGCAGATTTATAATTTCCAATATAACCGTTGGCACTCAGTTGGTTTTGCTCGTTATAAAGACTTATTAGATATTTCAAAAAGGATTAATTCATTTGGTGATTGGAAAAAAGTATGGATTGAACATGCGGAAAATGCAGAAGCAGAGGGACGGTTAAAAAATGCAGCCATATACTATCGAGCAGCAGAATTTTACATAACGCAGGACGATCCAGATAAAATAAATTTCTACGACAAATTCATTGAATTATTTTACAAAGTATTCAAAGAGGATAATCTTGAATCTTTTAAAGTACCTTATGATAAATCATATCTTCATTCATTCAAAGTACCAGTAAAAAAAATTGTAAAGAAAGGAACAATCATTTTGCATGGAGGTTTTGATTCATTTGTCGAAGAGTTTTACTATATGATGAGAATCTTTGCAGATAATGGTTATGAGGTAATCGCATTCGAAGGACCTGGACAGGGTGGCACAAGAAGAAAATATGATCTTGCTTGGGATGAACATTGGGAAAAACCCACAAAAGCAGTTCTAGACTATTTCAAACTTGATGATGTGGCTATTTATGGAATATCAATGGGAGGTCATTTATGTCTAAGAGCAGCAGTTTATGAGCCAAGAATAAAACGAGTAATTTCCTCTGGTGGAGCAGTAGATTACTGGAAAATACCTGGGCCAATTTCAAGAGGATTAATGAAGCTTTTTTTTAAAAGAAGGAAGTTTACAACTAATGCTCTAGTTAAAAAAGCAAAAAAAGATGAACATCATAATTGGCTTGTTGAAAACTCAAAGTTTGTTTCAAAAATTGATCATCCTTTAGATGCTATGATGAAAATGTTTTCAATGAATGAGAAGAATGCAAGTCCTGAAAAGATTACTCAAGATGTTTTGGTCTTATCTGCAAAAAAGGATCATTTTGTACCAATTAAAATGCATAAAATATTAATTAAAAAACTTACAAATGCAAGATCGGTAAGAGGGTTAATATATGACAAAGAAACAAATGCTAACAACCATTGTCAGATAGGTAATATTCCGTTGGTTTGCAAAGATACTTTAGATTGGTTGAATAGTAACTGATTTTAACTCGAAGTCAAACTCACTTCCCCTGCATAATTTGTATTTTAAATTAGAAATATTTTATAGTAAGTAAATATTATCTATTCTAATGTTTAAGGAATTGTCAATTAAAAATAAAACAATATTTGGCATTGTTTTAATATTAGTTGGTTTATGCTTTTCTGTTATATGGATTTTTTATCCGGGCGAAATTTTTTCTCTAATAAGTTTACTTACAGGCTTATTTTTAATATCTACCGGCGCTCTTATGCTTGATAATGTTAGAAACGAAAGATATAAAATTAAATATGGTAGAGACCTTTATCCTAAAATTGATAAAAAGATAGTTGCTGAAATGGCTATTATATATGTTTTGATTAGAATATCTATTGGATTAATTATATTTGTTATTGCCTCTTATTTTGTATTCAAATAATATGAAATTAATTTTAATTAAACCGGTGTTTTGATGATTGGCAGTAGGACTCTTTTTTTCTATAATATATACTCTAAAAAAAACTATAGTGCTTATTGCCAATATAAGCACTATAAAAAAAGATTTAGAGGAG
>CAZFFN010000119.1:0-4191 GCA_964518165.1 uncultured Thermoplasmatales archaeon | reverse complement strand
ATCTGATTCATATCCTGTACCATTCTTATCTATTACTTTAGCGACATATAATTCAGTGTCTGGTGCTATGGTTTTTATTATACTAGCAATCTGTGTACCGTGACCATGACCATCATCAGGATTATTATCCTCATTTACAAAATCATATCCGCCAGCGATATCGATTATACTGCTATTTACACCTGTGTCAAGTATACAGATTTTAATGTTTTCTCCAGTGAGATTATATTCTTCAAATGTCTTGTTATAGTTTATCAAAGGCAGACTTTCATCAAGCAAAACAGAAAACTCACTATCTTCATAAATCCCTTCAATTACTGAAGTTTCGTTTATACTGTTAACAATACTGCTATCAATATATCCTGCGATTATTCCTTGTTTGCTAACATTAGCAGTTTTTCTAAAGCCAATATTCTCAAGTTCTCTAAGTTTTTCATCTAATTTGTTTTTGTCATTTAATTTTATTATAACTTGTTTTTCCATTCCCTCTTCAAGACTTTTTTTAACCTTTTCATCAATTTTAATATCTGTATCAATTTTTATATTTTGTAGGACTTTTTTTAAAAAAACTTCTCTAATAAATGAAGAATTCAAAGATTTTATCAAATTTATTAAAGTGTTCCAATTTGTAGTTGTTTCATAATCATAATTTTCTTCTGAACTAAAAACTAGATAACTAATTCTACCTGAATAAAATGAAGAATTATTTTTTCTACTAAAATCCATATCTATTTTTTCTACATCATTTATTCTAATAGGCTTTGAATATGAAATATGTGAAAGTTCTTTTATTTTATCAGGTAATTTTTCAATTATTTTCTCAATTTTTAATTCAATATTATTTTCTTTTTCACCTTTGATTAATGTATTTCTTAAAATTGTTCTATCTTTAATTTTCATACTGTTTATTTCTAATCCATCTGAATAAATTGCAGCAAAAACAATTTTATCATTTGAGTTGGTTGATATTGTCCTTGAAACGTTTAACTTATTATTACCAATAATTGTTCTTTGTTCTTCTCTTTTATCAGCAATCTCTAATAGTTTTTCATCTGCATTTAATTCAGTATTTATATCGTCAGTTGTTTTTTCTGTATATTTATTGCCGATTAATGTTTTTATATTTCTTACTGTAAGTTTGGATAGATCATCATTGGAATTTTTATTAAAGCCTTTCGTTTGCCCCATATTACCAAAAATTTTATATAATTTACCAACATATTGTAAATTAACAACATGTTGTGTATATTTTGGAGGTAATAATATGGCCACATTGACAGTATCAATTCCTAAAGAATTAAAAGATAAGATGGACCAATATCCTGAAATTAATTGGTCAGAGGTATTAAGATCTCGATTGAAGAAAAGAGCTGAGCAATTAATCAAATTTGAACAGAAAAGAAGGAGAGGTGAACTATAATTGGTTAGTGTTACATTAAGAATATCTGATAAATTAAAAGCCATGATGGATAGATTATCCTGGGTAAATTGGTCTGAACTAGTGAGAATTGAAACATTAGAAAAATTAAAGCAGGAAGAAGAAATAGAAAAATTCCGTAAAATTGTTTCTAAATCTAAATTAACTGAAGAACAAGCAAAAGAACTTGCTGATGAGGTAAATAAATCACTAGCAAAAAGATATGGAAAATTAGATAAAGAAGGTAAATAAATGCTTTTAGTTGTAGATGTAAATGTAGTATTCTCTGCACTAATTAACAAAGGAATTGCTTTTGAAATATTTAAACTAAATAGAGAACTAAAAAGACTTGAGTTTGTTGCACCCGAATTTTTATTTTCAGAGTTACAAAAAAGAAGAAAAAAATTGTTATCGGCTACTAAACTTTCAAATGAAGAATTAGAAGATGCTTTATTGTTTATCAAAAAACAGATTAAATTCATATCTTCAGGAAATTTTTCAGATAAACTATCAGAAGCAATAGAATTGAATTTTAAAGATTCGCCGTATCTTGCTTTAGCATTAAAATTTAAATGCCCAATATTTTCAGGAGATAAGGGATTAAAAAAACAAGATGCAGTTGAAATCATATCTCCGAGAGAATTATTAGATATAATCAAATAATCTTTATTTTTAAAGCTTCTAAAACAAGAGAGATTTTTTATATAGTCAATATGGAAATTACTTTCTTTATTTTTGATAATGTTAAAATGTGTAGTTGTTTCATAGTCATATAAGTCTTTAGAATTAAAAACTAGATAGCTTATTCTACCTGAATTAGGATTTGTATCTTTTTTTATAAAACTCATGTTTATTTGTTCAATATTATCTATCTTAAAAGGCTTTGAATAAGAAATATGAGGTAGTTCTCTAACTTTATCTGGTAATTTTTTAATTATTTTTTCAATTTGGATTTCAATATCTGAGTTAGTTTCACCTTTGATATATGAATTCTTTAGAATTTGATTATTTTTAAGATTCATATCTTGTATTTTTATCCCATCGGAATATAAAGCAACAAATACAAGTTTATCCGGCAAATTAGTTGAAATTTTTCTATTAACATAAAATTCCTTACCAGGAATTATTGTTTTTTGTTCTTCTTTTTTATCAATGATTTCTAATTTTGGTTTGAAACTTTTTGAAAACCAAGGTGGATCCTTTACCCATCCTTCAAGTGTTATTGAATTTGAAATGTCAAGGCTATTTGAATCCGATATACTTATGTTTTCAGATCCAGTGAAATCATATCCTCCATTTATTTTAGATGAACTATTATATGTTGCACCACCATTGTTTGTTCCATCATTATCATATGATGTAGAGTCATATATCGTTCCGCTTGATTCATCAAGATGCTGAACAATAGCATAATTAGAGTTCCACGTCCCAGTGATATTTTCTTGGTTTCCACAGGTTGGGTTTCCATAGTACATATATAGAATTGTGTCTTCAGTTGAAGAAAGAGTTGGAATTTTTACATATGCGATAAGTTCTCCCGTGCCACTAACATATTTTTCTATTTCATGTTCGTATTTTGTACTATTATACTTATTTACAAATACGATATCATCTCCGTCAGATTGAGCATTATTTTCTAGATCACTATCTGATGCTCTATATAATAAAACTGGAAAATCTGTTTCATCTGCTGAAACCTTTGTGTGATCAATTGTAATTTTTTTTGCATAAGACCAGTTGCAGTTCCACCAGGTGATACTTGATGAAACTGTATAGGAGTATCCTGTTTCTGATTCCATGTATTGCGTACTATAAAGTAGTGTGGAGTTCATTCCGCCTAGAACTAGTGCAATTGTTGAGAGAACTGCAATTACTGCTAGTTTCTTTTTCAATGTTTTTCCCCCTTGTTCTCAGTTTTTTCTAGTTTTCGGATTCTTATTTCATTTTCCAGGGGAATTATTTCTAAAATATCGCCACTTGATATGCCGTAGGCTCTAGAAAGCTGACTTGGAATAGTTACAACTATACTGCTCCCAGAATCCCTAGTTTTACGAGTTAGAGGCATAGCCCCTCCTGTGCTTACAGGTATATATACCTAAATATATATAGTTTATGCTTTTAAAGTATATATTTTTTAGTTGGTTAAGTAAAAAAAAATGAAATATTGTATATTTGGTTTCTAATTTGTTGTTGCCTTTGTATGGATCCATAATGTTCCAGAATAACTACCAGTGGGTTCACTATCAGGAATATCTATTGAGATTTGTGCCCATACATAGTCATCTGTTGTATCTGAAGCATCAGTGTCGCTGGTACTGTATCTTACATGAGCAGTATTATCCCAATCAGTTGCAATATCCCCTCCATCCATAGAAGATGCATCTTGATCTCCAGCAGCAAGTTGCCAAACACAGCTAGATGAGTCAAAACCTTTTGATCCATTATCCCAGACCATTACACTAGTATCATCATTATCTGCAATAGAATCACGATCACCATGTAACCAAATCTGTAAATGATCAGTTGATGCTGAAACATTGATATGGGTGATATTTACAGCAAAAGGTTCTTCATTTACAATACCAAAAGCAGCAGTATAGGTTTTATTTTGATTTACCGTTAGATTGCCACCAAAAGTCAGTTTCACACTTTGTTGACCACTTGAGTTATCTCCATCAACTCTTAAAACACGTATATTATCTGTAGAATTATCAGAACCAATAAAACGAATATCAGAATCACTTGGATGAACAATATTATACTCATATCCAATC
>CAZFFN010000118.1:0-4206 GCA_964518165.1 uncultured Thermoplasmatales archaeon | reverse complement strand
CTATTCGTATTCAATGGATAAGTTGGTTTGAAAACGTAATAGGCTAGGTGTAGGGTGTAGACGTCTTTTCAACACGGGAAAAACAAGATTTTTTCATTTTTTTTTATTTCAGCGTCCAATTCGATAAAGATTTTTATATAATCTTTTTTCTCTTCCATGACTGAATTATCATAGAAGAAGAGTACAGAAATAGTATGATTAAAACAGCTCTTTTTCAACAGTATTATTGAGGATTTTAATAACATCTGTTATTGTTTTAAGATTTCTTTGCATATAATCATCAGCAACATCAGCTCCTCTGTATTGGATATCGCTTCTCAGTTTTCTCATGCTGTCTACAAAATGTAATTGATATTCATCTAAAATATCAGCATAATATTCTTTAACAAAAGAAACAAGACATTCATGGCTATAGCTTTTATAACCATGAATGGAGAGCAGAGATGATATTAATTCTTTAATAACTTCATAATATGATTCAATGAGAAATTGAGCATATTCATCTTTGCGTCTTTTGTTAATTGATTCTAGTCTTTTGTTTGCAAGCTCAAATAAGGCTTTTGCCTGTTCTGGGTTTTCTTTTACTTTTTTAATTTTATATTCAAGACAATCATCCCATTTCATTTTTAAATCACCTTTAAAAAACCATTGAGAACTATCCCGTTTGACAAAGTATTTTTTAGTGTATTATCAATTTTTTCTATATTTGGTTCATAAAGGATATTGATAGTTCTCTTAATTTTTTTTTCATATTTGCTTGTGTCTAGATCTTTTTTTGCACTTTGAACAAATAGATCAACATCACCTCTTTCATCATCTGTTCCTTGAACTGCACTACCATATATTATTATGCAATTAGGGGTAAACATTGTTTGTATTTCTTTAATTAATCCAGATTCGTTTAATCTTAGTAGTAAGTCATTTCTTTTTAACATTTTATATTTTTGTGAAAAGCAGGATTTATATCCTTTATATACTCCATTGTTTACCTCTGATATAAGGTCTTGTTTTACAAGGTCTTCAACATATTTTTTTATTGATGGTAAGGATATTGTGGTGATTCTTGATAATTGTCTGAGTTGAAATTTTTTATTTGGGTTATCAAAAAATACTTGCAGTATTTTATATTTATTAAATTGCTGATACATTTTAATATCACCTGATATAATAAGTTATCGATTTATTGTTGATATTAGCGGTGGATGTCACCATAATAAACGATCGTATTGACAAAAAGTCTCATCGATCATCAATTTAAAACAAAAAATATTAAAAATTAATAAAAATGTTAAAAAGTATAAATACTATTCCATAATAAAGTATACTTATGAATTTAAAAACAGCTCTTTTTTGTATGCTTTCTATTCGTTCAATCCCATTACACGAGGCAGTACGTAGACTTCCATATTCAAAAAAAACAATCTATAATGCCGTAGAACAAATGGTATCAGATGGTGATTTGTTAAAACAACGGACCGGGGATGGCGTTGTTATCATTTCCATACCAAATGATTTTTATCATCAGAGACTTAAAGAATTGTATATACTGCTTGTAACTCAGGGCATCAATCCAACACCATTGGTATCAAAAACCTGCCAACATATCTGGAAACAAATCACATCTGAGAAAATCACTGCTGAACAAATCGCTGAAAAAATAGGATATAGAACAGTTACCGTCCGTAAGTATCTTCATCTGCTTTCACAAGCTGACGCAGCCACTATCCTCAGTAAAAAACCATTATCTGTCAAAAAAAACCAATCCAATGAACTAGCACGACTTCTTGATGATATCATCATTGATAAAAAAACAAATGAAAACACCATCTATGTTGCTGGTTCCCGACCATTTGACGAGCAGTTTCTTCCCCCAAAAGAATTGAAACGAAAACTCTACGATAATCCCAGTCAAAGTATGAGCATTACCAGTACTGGGTTTCAGTTGAAAGGAAAGCAGCGACATGTCATCTATGAAAGTATCCCTGCCGATGGCGATCTGGAACAACTTTTCCTTTCCTCTTTGTTTACCGTTGATGGTGTTGAGGATAGATGTCTTTTCCTACTTCATTCAAAAAAATGAACATGGAAAAACTTCTTTCTCATTCCCAGAGGCAAAAAGTGGTCAACATTGTGGGTTGCTATCTAGATATCATTCATGATCTATCCTCTAATCTAGTTGATAAAAAAACCATTACCTTGTTCTTTAATCATATGCAAGAAAAACCAATGGTGTTTCTTAAACAACTTAAAAAATATGGGAAACAAGGCTGGGAACAAGCCTATGAAACACGCTGGAATGTTGATTTATATATTGATCTTGATGCCATCAGACATGCAGTGCGCGCATTATGAACCTGCAAGAATTTCCAACTCGAATTTAAATTTTGAATATATTAATATTAATAATAACATAATCTTTATAAACAAGCTGTTAATATCATTAACAGTATGAACCTTAGTTTTTTGAATCCATGGTGGGAAGATAAACAAGCTATACAACTTGATAAACATCTCAACGAAGTAAAAAATTTTAAGTATATTTACTCTACACCACTTCTAAAAAAGGAATTTAAATTAGGTAACATATATACCATACGAGGACCCCGTCAAATCGGTAAAACAACGTTTTTAAAACAGTTAATCAAACAAAAACTACAAACGGTTGACAAAGAAAACATTTTCTATTGGACCAGTACTTCGGAAAGTAATTATCAATAGTATTTTTAGCCAGTAATCGCATTCCTTTTTTGGGATGCAGGATGGGAAATGCTCTTAAAGATACGTTAAAAGAGGAAATTGTAAACACGTTGGAGAAACATGTTTCTCTGGTTAAAGGAAAGAATTGTACGTATTCAGATAGCAGTGAATTCATTGTGTGGAGTTGGGCAGGGATCAATCATATATCCATTCAGGAAT
Source organism: uncultured Thermoplasmatales archaeon (assembly GCA_964518165.1). Classification (GTDB taxonomy): domain Archaea; phylum Thermoplasmatota; class E2; order DHVEG-1; family DHVEG-1; genus CAYZTD01. Next base: position 1,290 of record CAZFFN010000118.1, on the reverse strand, counting down.
CTTCTGAGGAACTCCGTGATTGTGGATATAATGTACCAAGTGGTGATGCAGTCCTTGATCGGTTATCAAAACAATCATATAAGACTCTTGAACATGGTTTTGATCAGGTATTCCAAGATCATATCCATAGAGCTCGGAAACAGCGATTATTCGCACATTCAGTAATCACCGCGATTGATTTCACCGATATTGAATGGTATGGTGAGGAATTACCATTTATTGTAAAAAGTAAAGAAAAGAATGGGACAAAACGCTTTATCCGGTTTGCAACTATTGCTATTGTGGAAGATGGGAAACGATTCACGTTGAAGGTGTTACCAGTGACACCATTGTCTGCCGTTGAGGATATTGTAGCTGAATTGATTGCTTATGCTTTACATTTTGTTTCAATTCGTGTTGTACTTCTGGACAGAGGTTTTTATTCCAATGATGTTATTAAAAAGATAAAGGATGCTGAAGTGAACTATGTGATGCCCGCAATAAAAAATCAGAAAGTGAAAGATGTTATGCAAATGGCATATGAGAAAGGTCCTGTAACCTATGAGATGTCAAAGGGTGTAACGTACTCATTAATGGTGGTCAAAGATGAAGATAATGATAAGTTACTACCATATGCTACAAACATGAAAACAAAGGCATCTACTGTTCATGAGTTGTATGAAAGTCGTTTTGGCATTGAAACACAATACCGAGTGAAGAACAATTTCTTCGGGAAAACTTGTTCTAAGAAATACTCTGTGAGATATGCGTTTTTCATACTGGCAGTTACATTGTATAACCTCTGGGTTCTGCTCAATATTCTGGAAAGGGGAAAAGAGGGTTTGGAATCAGGGGTGATCCCAATTAAAGTGGATCGGTTGAAACATATTTTCCGTAAGATCATCTACCAGAATGCACCTGTATGATCTATTTGATAAAGGTCAAAAAAAAAATTGATATGATCGTTGGAAGGTATCATTTCTCCTTAGCGGTAAGAAGAAATAAAGATATACTGTAGCAGAAGAATTAGAGAAAGAACCTTGTTTTATGTTATCTGTTCAACGTGATCAACTGCAGTTTTATTGCGTTCCTTCATCTAATTTTATATGATTGAGTAGAAAAAAAATCTACTTTCCGAAGTACTGGTTTATGCCTGATTAGAGAAAAAATTTTTTTCATTTTTTTTTTGATAGAATCTATATATGATTCATAACTGTTTAAATTTATACTCTCTCTATAATAAGATCTATTATGGCTTCAGGATCCCGTATTTTTTTTAATTCCTGTTTTGCTATGATTGGTGTACCCTTA
>CAZFFN010000117.1:0-4698 GCA_964518165.1 uncultured Thermoplasmatales archaeon | reverse complement strand
TTTTTGGTGAGCTTTTTATTATTGTATTTGATTTTTTTGTTTTGAAAAATGGAAGAGGGGCTGGGGGTGAATTCCATTTTTCAAAACTCCTTATTCTTTATGTTGTTAAATCTCCCAACTCATCTTTAAGTTTTTGTATTCCCTTTATTGCCTCCCATTTACTTTCAATAACACTTTTTATTTTGTTTGAAATTCTTAATCTTTCGTTAGTGTCTCTTGAAATTGGTAATCTTAGTTCTTTCCACCTATCTGCAATATTTGGCAGTGTTGTTTCAATTAAAACTTTATTGTTTGCTTGTAGAGAAACTAATCTATGAGAGAGTAAATATAATAAATATTCAGGAGTTAATCCATATTTATTTTTTTCTTCAATTACTCTTAAAACTAAAATTTCTCTAGTTAGTAAAACTTCTGTGTCGTATGGCGAAACCATTGCAACACTACCAATTCTATAACTTCCTCTTCTAACATAACAAATATCTTTTTCTTTCAGAGTTTTAGTTTTTCCTTTTTTTGCAATATAAATATCTTCTGGAATTTTTGCAGTTGGATCTTTATATACCTCCCAATTAACAATATCTTTTACTCTAATATATGGTATTTCACCCATGCCTTTATATTCAGCAGGAGGAGAGCCATGTCCGTCAAATGTTTTTATTACTTTTTCATCTATAAGTTGTTGAATAGGTATCAATTCCAAATTTTCTTTTTTTGCTATTTCTTCAATTTCTAAAACTTTATTTTCCCAAAAATATCTAGGAACAAATACTTTTTTATCTTTGCATTCATCAAAATTGACTTTAAAACAATACTTTTCAAATTTATTGCTTTTTATCTCTTTTAATATAAGAGGCACATCGTCCCAAAGATTCTTTCTATCAATAGTTTTGTTTATATAATCCCACCTGTAAATTTCTTTACCTTGATGATTGTGTCCCACTTCTTCAGCAACTATCATATTGATAGCTTTTTGTTGCTTAACATTTTTTTCTAAAATAATAACTATACATTTTGCGTTATTATGTGGTCTAAAAGTATTGTGTGGTAAATCAATAATATGTGTTACATTATTATTTTTGAACATGAAATCTAAAACATATTGTGATTTTGGAGCATGTAAAAAAGTTTCAGGTAATACAATTCCCAATTTTCCACCATCTTTTAATAATTGCAATGAACGTTCAATGAAAATAATTTGAGGTGCTTCTTCTTTTTTTAATTTATTAGTTTTTTCAAAAGTATTGCCCTCTTTTTTCCATTGATAAGATAAATTGTATTGTTTTAGTTTATCTTCGCCAACAACTTTAATATCTTTACCAAAAGGAGGATTTGTTAATAAAATATCAAATTTCCCTAATTCAATATTTTGTCTTGTTTTATCCTTCCATTCTTTTGGTATTTCTAAACTATCTTCACAAAATATTCCACCTTTTCCGTCTCCAATAATTGCCATGTATGCCTTTGCAACTTTGCTCAGAAAATTATCTTTTTCAATTCCTCTAATATTATGAATTGCTGTCGCAATTTTTTCTTCTTGTAGTGCTAAATCACTCCAGCCAAGCTCTTCTGCTTGTTTGTCTAAGGTCTTCCACATGTGCCTTAAACTTTCTATTAAAAAACCTCCGCTTCCACAAGCAGGATCAATCATCATTTCATTTGGTTTGGGGTCAATTATTTCCACCATTAACTTTACAATGTTTCTAGGTGTAAAAAATTGACCTTGCGCGCCCTTTAATGCGTAGCCAATAAAAGTTTCAAAAGCATCTGCAATAACATCTCTTTCCGAATCTACAAGACAATAATTTTGCAATTCTCCAACAACATAAGCTATTGCATGTCCGTCTAAATTTATTTTATCGCTTACATCAATTACGGCACTATATTTTGATTTTACTTTTTCAAATAATTCTAAAATTCTATTCTTTACCGTCTTTAAATCTTCGTCAATTCCAACTCTAAAAGTTACGATATCATCGGGCTTTGTAAATCTTTCATCGTAAATTTTACAAAAGATTAAATTGATTAGTTCTTTTGCTAACTCTTCGTCTCTCGTTGCACCAGTAAAATTACCAGCTAAATGATTTCTTACCGCTTTAAAAATTACTTTTAAATTGTGGGGAAATTTTAAATCTTTTCTTTTGAACTTTCCTATATCTTCTAATCTTTGTCCCTTTTGTGGAATATTTGGAATTTCTTCAAAAAAAACTTTTCCCTCTTTTTCTAGTTTTTTAAGAAAAAATCTCTCTTCACCATTAAACCAAACACCAAGACTAGCATTTGAAAATGTTAGATAGTTTTGTAATTGTGTTTTACCGTCTTTTCTTGTTTTCTTTTTACATTCAACAATAATTTGTACATCATCTTCTTGTTTTTTGCTATTTGGAAAAACTGCAATGTCAACTGGATATTCTTTTTTTGTATCAGAAGGTCTAATCTTTACTCTAAATTGAGGACGAGTTTGTATTTGTTCTTTACTATATCCATAATCTTCAACTAATTGTTTAGCAAAAACTTGAACTGCCTCAATTTCTTCAGGAGTTTCTTTTACTTCTTGTCCAGAAATAAAATCAATAATGTATCCGTCTTTTGTTTCTTCTGTCATAATATTTCCCATAAGTGATAAAAGCTATTTGTATTATATAAGTTTTGTTATGTATTTCAATTTATAAATAAATCGTTTTCGGAGCGATAGCGGAGAAAACACCTTTTACCCCCCTCTTTAAAATTAAAAAAATCAAATTCCTTATTTTCTTAAAGCCCACCAAAAACATTTTAAAAACAAATTTTTCAAAAATATGTCGCCTAATGTACGCATGGCGAAGTTTTGCGCAGTGAAACGAAGCAAAATTTGGGTAGAGCGCAGCGGAACCGCCATGCGTTTGTTGTAGGCTGAAAACTCCTTACTTAAAAAGATTTGATTTTTTTGTGTATATCCAAAAATTCATCGTTGGTGATATTGTAATATTCCATAAGTTCTTTGTCAATATTTTCTATTTGTCGTTCAACATTATTCCCAACTATGTAGGATTCTTTTGCCAATTTCGCAATCTTTAATCTTAGCTTTGGAGATTGTGGTATTGGTATTTGATATAAGTCAGATATCTTTATCTGTGGTTGTTTGCCTACTGCATACCTTATAATTCTCCGTCGCTGGGCATAGTAGGTGAAAATGTTCGAATTGAGTAAGCCGCAGAGGTAAAATAAAAATTCTTGCGATTCATCTGTATTATTTCTTAGTGTAAAAACATACAAACTATTATTAGCAGCACTTGCTGAATTATCCACAGTTGCGATTATTTCTTTTGCGGATTGCCTAATATACAATTTTGGGTTTTCATATATTATTTCTTCACCAAGTCCGATTCTTTTTTTGTTTTTTACTCCTTGCTTTGATAACAATTCTTTTAAATCTTCATTTATGTTATCTTGCAACTCCTTATTATAAATAAAGTATGAATCATAGTGCAATAATCCAAACTTATCTTTAAGGCTCTTTGAACCACGATAGTATTTATAACAATTATACTTTGCATACCCATTTATCTGCTTGAAAACGAACCTGTCTTCCATATTGAGTAACATTGTGCAAGTTCTTAAGTTCTTCTTGGGATACAATGATTTTAAGCTTGGATCCCCTTTCTCTTCAATTTTCTTTAGAATTGAACACTTTCCATTGAGGCGAAATTTGTATTCATCATCAGAATTGTACCATGAAAATTGATTGATTTTTTTGCTACTTTTCGATAAGGCATCAAAAACAATAGTGTTTTTACTTATTTTATCAGGGGTTTTCTTCTTGATTGTTAATATCACCTGCCCGCTCGCTACATCAAACGCACTTAAATTATGCTCTAATGATAATATTTCACTTTTTTCAAGAAGAAATTTGCGAGTATATTGAAAGGCTGTTTCGAAGAATGAAATATCGATAATGAAGGATAGTATTCCATCGTTTTTCATCAAGTATAATGAATGCTCAAGAAACAGCATTATATAGTTTATTTTGCCATTTTTTACTGTAGATGGGAATTGCTCATATTGGTTTAAATAATAAACCCTTTGCTGTTCGTTTTGTTTTTTATCTCTCCGCCCATAAAGCGCAACATAAGGTGGATTTCCAATTATATAATCAAAAGATTGAATCAGATTACTGAAAACATATGGCTCTATTGATAAAAACAACGAATTATCCTCAAGGTTTTGCCTTCTTGTAAAATCTGCATTAAAAAAATTAAAATTGCCGCAATACTTTTTTTCGAAAAGGAAGTAGAAGATATTTGAAATGTTGTGCTTTGTTTGCTCAACCATTGTTCTCGAAAGGTCATTGAAAAATAGGGTATTTTGTATTAATTGTGAAATATAATCACTATCTGGATTTTGTCTGTACGCGGAAACGATGATTTCCAAGAGGAATATTCCATTCCCACAAGATGGTTCTAATATTTTTTTATCAAGACAATTTTTAAAATCAATCGCAGAATTAACCCTTTTAATTATTCCAATTTGATTTGTAAGATAGATCCCATTAATTTTCCTCTTCGATGTTGCCATAGTCTTTTCGAAAGACATTTGCTTCAGAAGCTGTGTGGCCATGTAATTTTGTATTTCTATATCTGATTTCATAACCAAATTTTATTCCTATAATTTTAAACTTGTTATCATACTCATGATTATAAAATACATCAAATGTGACTCATA
>CAZFFN010000116.1:0-5803 GCA_964518165.1 uncultured Thermoplasmatales archaeon | reverse complement strand
ATAATAAAAAATTTGGATACAAAAAGAGATAGTGACATTATGAACAAAAACCAAAAGAAAAATAAAGATTTCTTTAGAAAAGATAAGGGAGCAAAAGATAAGCGAAGATATGATCTTAGAGATGAATTTGATAAAAGAGTTGAAAAAGCATGGGAATCCTATGAAAAAGGAAGATTCAAATCCAAGTCTGCGAAGGAGTTCTTAGAAGAACTTGATAAATGCTAAAGGTCAAATATTCTGATGATCTATTAAAAACGATAATCATTTATTGTTATGGATTTACAATTTATGCTCCAACAAAATAGCTGTATCAAATTATTAAAAATTTGACAGGATAATTAACAATATTTCACAAATTATATACTTTTATTAAAATTAATACTTTCAATGACCTCTATACTAGATATATAAACAATTGTAACAATACATTTTTAAGAGTTCCATAAAAAAATATAAATATTTGGACGTAACATACATAATATACGTAATAAACATAAAAGGTGAAAAAAATGGTTAGTATGACATTAGCAATCCCAAAGGAATTAAAGAAAGAAATGGAGCTCTACCCTGAAATAAACTGGTCAGCAGTTGCCAGAGAAGCAATTAAGAGAAAATTACAAATTCTCAATGAAATGAACAAGATCCTATCTAAAAGTGAACTAACAGAAGAAGATGCTTTATATTTTGGTAAAAAAATAACCAAAAAAGCTGCAAAAAGATTTAGGGAAGCTTAATGAATGAAGTTGGTACTTGATGCAAATATACTTATATCTGGATTACTGAAGAATGGGATTACTAGGGCAATAATGCTTAGCGATAAATTTGATTTGTACACATCAAATTTTATTTTTTTAGAATTTTTAAATCATATAAAAGAACTATCTAAAAAAGCAAAAATGAGCAGAGAAGAATTAAAAGATCTGGCTGAAACTTTAATTGTCGAATCAGAATTAAAAACTATATCAAAAAATCAAGTAAAAGATTTTATTGATACAGCCAACAAGATTTCACCAGATATAGACGATGCATTATATTTTGCTGTAGCTTTGAGAATAGATTGTGGCATATGGTCTAATGACAAAGAATTAAAAAATCAAAAGATAGTGAAAGTTTATTCTACTCAAGATATAATCAAAATTTTAAAAAATTATTGAAAATGTAGTAAGATATCCTCATTATGCCAAAAACAATAGATCGGATAAAGAAGAAGGAATTGTAATAAAAGGAGATGAAAGATTATTAAAATATACTTTAGTGCTGATTGTCATTTTGATCATGCCAATATTATAAAATATGCAAATAGACCTTTTTTAAAAAAAGAAGATCTTACAGATGAAAGACACTGGTCAACTGAAGAAATTAAAAATAAACGTTGTAAATCAATGAATGAAGAAATTATAAAACGATGGAATAATCAAGTTGATCAAAAGGATACTGTTTATCATCTTGGTGATTTTTCATTCAAAGGTAGAAAAAACGCAGAAAAATTCGAAGAAAAACTAAACGGCAAGATTATTCATATCATTGGTAATCATGATAGAAATAGTGGTGTGAAAAGTTATATTATAACTGCATTTTTAGAATTTGCAAATAAAATTGTTTTAGCTCAACATCATCCTCCCCGAAGTATTGATGAAATTCCAAATGATTGTGATTTTGTTATCTGTGGTCATGTTCATGATAAATGGAAACACAAATTTATTGAAAATATTCCAGTGATAAACGTTGGAATTGATGTATGGGATCTAACACCAATCAAGGTAGATAATTTACTGAAATATTATAACAAAATTAAGAAAAAAATAAACTGATTGAAAAATAAAAATAGAAACTAGCGGATAATACTTTTAATTTCATCGATCAAAGGCGGTATATCTTCAGTTGCAGTTGTATATACAATCCTTAAATCAATATCAAAATATCCATGAATTAATCTATTTCTCATACCAGTTATATGTTTCCATGGAATTTTAGCATATTTATCCTGAATATCTTTTGAAACACGAGAACCTGCTTCACCAATTATCTCTAGAAGATGCACGATAGATAGTTGTAATTTTCTATCTTCTCTAAAATCATCAAAACTCTTATTTTTAATAAAAGAGGTAATCTCTTTTGCAGAATCAAGCATATGTTTTAATCTTACTATGTCAGCTTCCTAAATAAAGAACCTCAGCATTATCAATTACTTTTTCTCTGAAATATCTGCTTAAATCATATTGGGTTCTAAGATCAACTGATCGCCCGTTAAAAAATTTAGATAATTGATCTTGCATTCTAACAAGATCAAAAAAACCAGGAACATACCCTTTTTCAAATTCAACAAGTAGATCAATATCACTATCCGATCTAAACTCATTTGTTAAAAAAGATCCAAATACAGCTAGTTTTTTGATATGATTTTTTTTACAATAAGATACAATTTTATCCTTTGGGATATCAATTCCATGTATTTTATTTGAAAGCGACATGTCTAATAGTTTTTATCACATTATTTATTTAAATAATTTTTCCATAAAACAAAATTGTGCGTTATCCCAAAATTACTTCCTTCTGGAAAATATACTACATTACTCTATATCTTCTTCAAACTCCTCTTGCATCTTTTTAATAGTTTTAGTGAACCCATATTTAACTTAATTAGTAAAAAAACTATTTTAATTTTATTATACAATATGAAATAAAAAAATCTGTAAATTAAAAAATATTTGGAGGTAACTCGAAAGATGAAAGTTAAAGATATGCCAAAATTGAAAAGTCCTTTTATTAGAAAAATGAAGAAAAATCATTATGTTGTTACACCTGAAATAGATCCAGATTTTAAATGGGTCTTTGAAGACGATAAAGTTATGGCAATTGAAAAGATAAATGGTACAAACGTATCAATAGTAATAAAAGATGGAAAAATAGTATCAATCTGGAATCGAAAAAATCATATTCCCATTTTTTCAAAAGGAAATTCTGTTATTATAAAGGGCCTATTGAACTCGTATGATAGAGGTTACTGCAATCTATCTGATGGACAGCATTTTGGTGAACTAGTAGGCGGAAGGATTAATGGAAATCTATATAATTTAAAAGAACCGCGCTGGCTTCCTTTTGAAACATTCTGCAGAAAACACTTAAGGTATAAATCATGGGGAAAATATCCAAAAGATTTTGAAACAATATCTAAATGGTTTAAAGATAATTTAATTCCGTTGTTTTCTTCAATGCTTGGAAATAGAAAAGGTTATGTGGAAGGAATTGTCTTTACTCATCCAGACGGCAGGATGGCTAAACTTCGCAGAGATATGTTTGAATGGTTTTACGAAAAATGAATTAATAGATAAAATTTGGAAATAATTTTGGGGCTTAAAATGTATTTTCAAACTAATTTACTTAAATATCATTTGTTTTTAAAAAACTATAATTTTAGTTTTTTTAAAACAAAGTATTTATATAATCTAGATAATAGTTATGTAATGAAAAATATGAATAGACGAATAGTAAATAACATTCTTTCTTCATTTGAAAAAAAACTTATTAAACGAGAAGAAATTCAAAAAAGATTCCAAGAAATACTCAAAGAGAGATATGATAAAAATATAATAAAAAATCTTAGACAAAATAATGACATTCTCTATATTATGTTTGATTATTATTATATTGTAAGTCCATTAGAAAAAAGTGGCCATTATCTAGATTATTCGACAAATGAAATGCTTTATAAAATTTTAAACAAGCAGAATATAAAATGGTACCTTGGCCTATATAGCGCTCTTGAATATAATCAAATTATATGGCAAGGAGTTGTAAACCCTGTTAGTATCAATAATTATTTTTCTGGAAAAAGAAAAATTCAGGGGATAAACTATTATTTTCATAAAATGAAAGATGATTTTTTTAAATTTGGTATAATAGAAAATAAAACAAATAACAATATCAGATTTTATTATTCAGATCTCGAAAAAACCTTTCTTGATTTTTTGTACCTTAAAAAGCGAGCAAGAAATGATCTTAAAAAAATAATTAACTGGAAAAATCTAAAAAAATACTTAAATTTTTATCCTAAATCATTCAAAAAAAAGGTGTATTATCAATGATTGATTTCAATCTTTTTGGTTTGTATTTTTAATATTTAAACTATTACCAGAAAGACCAAAATATTATTTAAACATATATGTTCACCTAAGAATATGGTTCAAATAAAATTAAGAATCACAAAAAATCTTCTAAATAGTTTAGATAAATGGATAAGAGAAGGTAGATTTAAAAGCAGAAGTGATGCAATAAGAATTTTGTTAAGTAAATATGAAGAAAGAGAAAAAACTCGAGAATTCTATAAAATGCTTAACAAAAGGAGTGAAGAAGCTATAGAGCATCCTGAAAAATCAATTCCTCTGGAGTAAAATGGGATGAAAAACAAAATTTTTCTTCATTTTATATGTCCAACATATAAAAAAAGTTCTATGATTCTTTCTCACGATTGCTTTAATTTACAATAAATAAATATTTCACATTATTTTTGAACCTGGTTTAATATAATCTTTAACAATTGCCCCAGGTCCAACAAAAACATTATTACCAATAATAGATCCCGTATCAATCATAGAATTTATTCCGGTTTGAACGTTATCTCCCATTATAACACCAAGTTTTCTTCTAGCCGTATTTATCTTTTTACCATTGCTAAAAACACTTATTTCTTTTTTATCAAGTCTTAAATTAGCAATTTTTGTTCCAGAACCTAGATTACAACCTGAACCAATTACTGAATCACCGACATAGTTATGATGAGGAATATTAGAATTATTAAAAACAATCGAATTTTTTATTTCACTTGCACCGCCAACCCGACAATTATCTCCAATAGATGTAAATGGCCTAATATATGAGTTCGGGCCAATTTTACAATTTTTTCCAATTATACAAGGCCCCTTTATATATGTTCCATTCATAATAACGGTATCTTTACCAATAACTACATTTCCCTTAATTGTAGCATTTTTTTCAATAACACCCTTGTTTTCTTTTTTAATTTTACTAAGATACTCTTCATTCAAATCAAATAAATCCCAAGGATAAACTAGATCCTTCCAATAATCCAATTTAATAGATTCTATTGAAATATCCTTAGCCATCATATTTATTGCATCAGTTAGTTCATATTCACCTCTAGGTGATTTCTTAACTTTTTTAAGAAATTCAAATATCTTTTTATCAAAATGATAAATCCCTGCGTTTATCATATCTGAAAAAGGATCGCTCATTTTTTCATATATCTTAATTACTTTATCTTTATCTACTTTAACAACACCATAGTTTTCAGGCCTATCGACCTTAAATAAGCCCATAGAGTTTTTTTTACTAACTATTTTTTTAATATCTTTTTTACTAAAAACTGTATCTCCACAAAGAACAATAAAATCACTATCGATAAAACTTCCAACAATTTTTACAGCATGACCTGTACCAATGGGTTTACCTTGATTTACATATTTGATATCTACATTCCATTTTGATCCATCTTTGAAATAATCCCGGACCATTTCACTTCTGTATCCAACTACAAAGATAAACTCAGAAATCCCTGCATCAATTAGTTTTAAAAGATTTAGTTCTAAAACAGGTTTATTAACAACAGTAAGCATCACTTTAGGTCTAGTATAAGTTAAAGGATGCATCCTTTTTCCTTCACCTGCTGCTAAAATTACACATTTCATAAATATTACTCCACAGTTACTGATTTAGCTAAGTTTCTAGGTTTATCAATACTGCAACCTTTCAAGTTTGCAGTATGGTAAGAAAGAAGCTGTAAGAT
>CAZFFN010000115.1:0-18071 GCA_964518165.1 uncultured Thermoplasmatales archaeon | reverse complement strand
TTTGAAAGAATATAGCCTTCATCCATTAAATTTACCAACATATTAATTTACATCTTCCACATAAAGTTTTTCAAATAACTATGTTTGATAAAATACCTACGGTTCACACCGCTCAAGAAATTCTAGATATTGCTTTCAAAAGAACTCAGAAAGTGGTAATAGCTGATAGAGACCCATATTACAGAAAGAAAAAGACAATAATTGCCAAAACAGAATCTTTTTCACAGTCAATAATAGGAATTCTTGAAAAATATGTAAAAAAATTTCCGTCTATTGATAATCTGCCAGAGTTCTATCAGGAATTAATTGATATAAAACTAGATACTGATAAACTAAAAAAATCATTAGGTGCAGTAAATTGGGCTAAACAAACCTCACAAAAAATTTTCAATTCACAGATAAGATCGATTAGAAAAGCAAGAGAAATGGATTTTTTAATTAAAAAACAAAACGAGATATATGGCAGGATATCTAGTGTAATAAATCAGATTAAAAAAGATCTTTTAGTTCTTTCAGATGCACAAAAACAATTAAGAAAATTTCCAATCATTCAAGACATTCCAACAATTGTTTTAGCTGGTTCTCCAAATGTAGGAAAATCTTCTCTATTAAGATGCATGTCACATGCCAAACCAAAAATTGCTGTATATCCTTTTACAACTAAACAGGTATACATAGGTCATATAAAAAGAAAAGAAAAATTTGTTGAAACAAAATTTCAAATAATTGATACCCCTGGTCTTCTAGATAGAGAGTTAGATAAAAGAAACGATATTGAAAAACAAGCTATAGCTGCACTAAAATACTTAGCAGATATCATAGTTTTTATAATTGATCCCTCTGAAACATGTGGATACTCATATGATAAACAAAAAAAACTCTTAGATCAAATGAAAAAAATGTTTGAAAAATCAAGTTTTATAATTGTTGAAAACAAAACAGATATTAAAAAAACAACTGAAGAAAACCTAAAAATTTCTTGCGAATCAAAAAAAGGAGTAGATGAATTAATAGAATTAATATTTAATAAATACAAAGAAAAAGAAGATTAAAGTGTTTCTTTTCTACTTTTTAGATATGTTTTTACAAACAGAGATATAATAATTGAAATAAACACTAGTACAAAGAAAAGGATTGATTCAACTATTGGAAATACTGCAATGTTTACCTCTTCAGAACTTGAAACGTATGTTTTTCCTTGTGTATCTTTTACTTTTGTATAAAATTTGTAATAACCATTTCCATTAGGTGAGTTAAACTCCCATTCATAAGGCGCTTGTGTTAATGTTTCTCCAAATTGAGTCCAGTTCTTATCCTTAAAATCATCTCTTTTTTCAGAGTATCTATAATATAGTTCTGCATTATCGACAATTATTCCATCAATGTTCTCCAAGGAAATTAAAAATTTATCATCTGTTTGAAGTGCTGAAAATTCTGATAAATCTAAATATGTTTTACTTTCATTTTTGGTTTTAATAATAGTTGCGGTTTGTTCATCAAAATTTCCTGCTTTATCTGTAACTTTAAAATCAATCTGGTATTCTTGTTCTTCTTCTAGATCAACCCATATTTCATCTGGTATATTCCAGTTAACTGTTTTTGTTTTCTTGTTGATATTTTCCTCAATTTCTTCCCATGCATCTGTAGATTCCGTCCTGTACGATATTGTATTAAGTTTAAAATCATCACTAATATCAATTGAAATAGGTACATCATTATCAGAATATTCTCCTAAAGGACTATCAATGGATGGTGTTTTAGAATCAAACAAAAGTGTTATTCCTTTTTCATCTGTTATCTCTTCAGTATTGTTAGCATTATCAACAGCAACAGAAATAATATTGTAATGTCCACTTTTAAGAAAATTATCTTGATCGTCTTTACCAAAATTCCAATTAAAGATTGATTTTGCACTGCGATAAACTGTCCAGTTACTCCATGGTCCTTCTGAAGAATTACTGTATCTGTATTTTAGATATACCCTCTGTATATTGCTTCCGCCGTTATCTGTAGCATTAACTATTATATCAAAATCAGAAGTATATATCTCATCTATTTTATCTACGTTTGAAATATATGATGTAGGTTTCTCAGTGTCTGACCTAAAACCAATTTCAGAAGTGTTACCTATGTTTCCGGCTAAATCAGATATTCTAAAAGAAATATTAACAAGTTCTTTGATATCAAGACCGGAGTCAGATATTCGGGCAGTAATTGTTGCCTGTAAATCTCCTGATTCTGCATCTGAATGAGCATCAAGCCACTTTGAGTAAACAGCTTTTGTTTTATCCTTTGGAATGTAATTTAATCTATATCTAGCACTTGATATATCAAGGCCTGATACAGTATTTCCTTCTTTAATATCCTCAACATAAACAGAATATTCTGGCAGATCTTGATTTACCCATGCTTTATCAGTAGTTACATTAAATATTGGTTTTTTATTTTCAGGTATCCAATCAAGAGACCATGAATCTAAAACAGGTAAAAATTCTTTTTCATTTTCAACATTGAAATCAGCAAAAATTCTAATTTTTTTAGTATTTAATTTTGAAATATTTATTTCTGAACCGTTTAAGTTTTTCAAACCATCTATATAATTTTTGTTTTCATCTAGAATGCTAAAAGATATGGAATTATTACCATTTATGTTTTCAGTTTCTGCACTAAAACTATTCCACCAATGTGAATTAGGAACTTCAATAATTGATGAAGTAATGTCTCCTTCTAGATTTTTTTCATAATCGCCAATAGTATAAATTGAACCTGTTAAATCGTTTAAAACATTATGCGTCGCACTAATTATTAATAAACCATCTGAAAAAACAGGTGAAGAATAAATCATTACCGGAGCATAAATTGAAGAATAAAAATCTGGAACTGTTAATTCAAAAGTCCAATCAAGTTTTCCAGATTTATCTATATCAAAACAATATATTGTTCCACTTCTTATTACATATGCTTTATTGCCAATTATAGTTGGGGAAGCATAATAAGTACCAGGAACAATTGAATCATTTGAAAGATCATAACTCCATTTTTCATTACCATTATCTGGATTTAACGCAGAAAACCTACCCTCCGTTGAAACAATATATAATTTATCTTTGAAATAAGAGGGGCTAGAGACGGGTGCAGATGTATAAATTCCTTTCATTAAATCAACATAAGAAACTTTTGAAACACCAATAGATTTGTTCCATAGAACTTCGCCATTAGATGCATCAATTGCCATTAACATATTTTTACCAGATGAAAAAACTGAATCCTTCTGATTGCAGGTTACAAATACCTTCCCATCTGCATAAACCGGTGAGGATTTACCAATTAGTCCATATGGTTCACCAGTTGAAACATTCCATGCTTCTTCTCCAGTGTAAAGATCAAATGCAAAAAGATTACCGCCGTTTATATTTTGACATCCCACAAAAATTTTCTCATCTCCAACTGCAGGAGTAGAGTGACTTGCAGCAGGTAGATCAATTGGCTCAAAAATTGGATCGCCGTTTGCTTCATCTAAAACTATTAGTTTATTATTTCCTTTAATAATTGAACTTACAAGAGAAAACATAGGTGTATCTAAAAGACTGCTGCTGCTTGAAGATATTATAACATAATCATCATATATAGTTGGAGAAGAGGTAAAAGCTATATTGTTATCATTAGGCCTATAACTCCAAGCAACTTTAGATAGATTATTTTTATTTAAAGCATAAATCTTGTTTTTGTCAGTGTTGCTATTTGTTCCAAATATTACAAAGGAATCAGATATTGCTAGAGAAGAATCAACATCATAGGAATCAATACTTTGTCCAGTTGGATTTTGAGTGTAATTTGTTTTACTTGGTACTTGATTAAAGCTGTATATTCTATTGTCTACTGATGCAACATAAACAACTCCGTCAGATACAACCGGAGCTCTGAACCCTCCGCCGTATTTATTTATCCAAGTATACCAATTATATGCGGTAGGTTTTTTAGTTAATGGTTCTCCTTCAAATGATCTAGTATTATCGGCTGTTTGACCATAAATTGACCAGTCTCCGTAATAACTATCTATGTTAATTTTTTTATTTTCTCTTTCAAGTCCTCTTAACTCATCAATTCTAAAAGAACTTGAGAATTCATCAACGAAACTATCTTCTCTCTGATATAAAACAGTCCAGCTATCCAGCTTAGGCGTTAGTTTAATTGAACTGCTTCTAAGGGTAGCTCGTAGCTTAATTTTTTTATATTTATTTTCATTCAATGAAGATATATCTATAGGGGATGATCTAGAACTAAAATCTTCTATCAAATTATTATTTTTATCTAAAACTTCTATTGTAACATTTGACTTGGTACTTGATTTAGAACCATCAAAAATAACTTTATCCCATTGACCTAGATTATCTGGGTCAATTAATTCTGAAGTAACTGTACCTTGTGAAACATAACCTGCTCTAGTTGTTATACTAAGGCTTATATAATCTGTACATAATTTTGAACGTTTTTCAACATCTTCAGATGGCGCTTTCCCAAGTATTAATACATCAATAAAACCATCATCGCTCATGTATTCTTTGTTTGGATCAAATGATTCAGATATCAAATCTGCATTAACATTTTTATTGTTATCAATATCGTCATTTATGTTTGGTCTATTATAATCTATACTTTTTAATTTTAACCATCTTGGCATAAGGGAATTATAATCCCAAACATATAGGATTATTTCTTCAAGTGAAGCATCATCCTTATAATCGCCAAACCACCATTTAAGAACAATTTCATCTAGTTCGTCTGCTTCTCTTGAAATTTTAAATCTAAAATGATGAATTGGGGATTTAGGTCTAAATTTTCCATAACCTGCATTATACTCATAAACTGAACCGTCATTTTTTGTCCCTATTCCTTTTGGATTAGAAACTTTTGATCCAAGGTTTGGTCCGAAGAATTGATTTAAACCGTTTTCTAATAAACGATCAGCTTCAAATAGATCTATGCTATCTGCACGATGTTGGTAATCAAAAGGGATAGGTTCTTGACTTTCTACTAATGTTATTCTACCTTGAGAGGTATTTATATCACAATTTGTATGGTCATCTATACCCTCAAGATCAGTGAAATCGTCATGATAATATGCTTCATCTTCGATTAATTTATCAGATGCTCCTTTGGATAAGTAAACAAAGTTGACACTTGCAATTAAAATAAAAACAGTAAGTAAACTAATAATTCTTCTAAATTTTTTATTAGAGTTCATATGTTACACCTATATGGCTTAATATATTATATATGTTAATATTTATTATTAGTTTAACACATTTATATAGTTTATGGTTTTATATAATTATTTGTATTTAACTATGAGTTGAATGTCCATAACATTTGTACCTGATGGACCGGTAAAAAAAAGATCATCAATTTTTTTAAAAAAATGATATGAATCATTGTTTTTTAGGTAATTTTTTGGATTTATACCTAGATTTTTAGCTTTTTTAAAAGTGTTTTTATCAGCAATTGCTCCAGCTGCATCTGAATTACCGTCAACTCCATCTGTTGCAAATGAACAAAATACAATGTTTTCACCAACAATTTTATCAACAGAAGCTAAAACCATCTCCTGGTTTCTTCCACCTTTTCCATCCCCTTTTATATTAACCGTAGTCTCTCCACCTAAAATAAAAATCATTTTTTCAGAGTAAGTTTTATACGAATTAGTTTTTCCAACCAAAAAATCAGCTACATCTTTTGCTTCACCTTCAAGTGAAGTTGTAAGAAGGATAGATTTATAACCAAGTTTTTCAGCTTTTTCTTCAGCTGATTTACAAGCAAGTTTGTTATTTGCAACAATAATATTATTTACTTTTTTAAAATTTGGATAAGTAAAATCAGGAGTTTCCTCGAGCTCTTTATTTATTCCTTTATCTATAACATTTTTAACATTATTAGAAATCTTTTCCCAAATATTATATTTTAAAAGTATCTCTTTAGCCTCACGATAAGTAGTTTTATCTGGATAAGTAGGACCTGATGCAATAAAATCAAGAGGATCATTAACTATATCTGATATAACAAAAGAAATTGTTTTACACTTAACATTTTTTACAAGTTGACCACCTTTGATTTCAGATAAATGTTTTCTAATAGTATTTATTTCTCTAATATTTGCACCTGATTTCAAGAGAAAATCAGTTGTCTTTTGCATTTCTTCTAATTTTACTCTAGGTTTACAAAGAAGTGATGAGCCTCCTCCAGATATAAGAACGATTAAAAGATCATCTTTTTTACATTTTTTAACTAAATTAATTATCTTTTCTCCCGCTTTTATACTGTTTTTATCAGGTATAGGATGGCTTGCAGCAATTGTTTTAATATTTTTATCTTTGATTTTTTTGTTTTTTTCGTTTGTAACAACTATGCCTTCTTTAACTTTTAATGAGCAGGATACTGCTTTGGCCATACCGATACTTGCTTTACCAAAGGCAACCAGATATATATTATTAAAATCAGAAATATCAACATCATTTTTGTTTAATAAAATCTTATTTTCTGAAAACATTTTTTTAACTGAGTTATACGGATCAACAGATTCAAGAGCATAAGAAAGGATCTCGAGAATATCTCTTCTAATATTACTTAGTTTAGCATCCTCACCATTTTTGATTAATCGTTCATAGTTTTTAAATAACATATGTAAATCAGAATTTTAATTGTTTCATAAGATTCTTTCTCATCTTTCTATTGCCTGAGAAATGTTTCATAGTCGTCTTCATTTTGTTGTAGTATTTCAGTAATTCTTTAACATTCCTATTTTCAACGCCTGCACCACGAGCAATTCTTTTAATTCTAGACGCACGAACGATATTTGGATTTTCCATTTCTTCATCAGTCATAGAATCCATAATAAATTTAAATTTACTCATTTTTTGTTCTGTATCTTGCATATGTTTATCCTTAATTTTTTCTTTACCTGGAAAACCACCAGGTAGCATCTCAGAAATCTTTGATAAAGAACCCATATTTTTTAGCATATCCATTTGATCGTACATATCATGAAGTGTGAACTTACCTGACATTATCCTTTTAGCTGTTTTTTCAGCATCTTTTCCTTTAAGGCTTTCTTCAGCTTTTTCAATAAGTGATTTAATATCACCCATACCTAGAAGCCTAGAAATAAAACCAGCTGGATCAAATTTTTCAAAATCAGTTGCATGTTCGCCTGTACCAATAAAAACAATAGGTGCATCAACTTCAGATGCTGCACTTAAGGCACCACCGCCTTTTGCAGTGCCATCAAGTTTTGTAAGAACTATGCCTGTAATATCTACAGCCTCGTTGAATGCTTTAGCTTGAGGTCCTGCTTGTTGACCTACGGCTGCATCTATTACAAGAAGTTTTTCATCGGGTTTAGTTACCTTGAAAATTTCTTTCATCTCATCTATTAAGTCATCTTCAAGTTTGTGTCTTCCAGACGTATCAACAATAAGTACATCATTACTTTTTTTAAGTTCGCGAAGACCCTGTTTTACAACTTTAACAGCATCCTTTCCTTCTTTTTCACCATAGAACGGAATTTTAACTTGATCAGCGATTTGTTTGAGTTGGTCATAAGCTGCAGGTCTATGTACATCACCAGCAATAACAGCAGGTCTAAGGCCTTTTTTCTTAAAGTAATTTGCAAGCTTGCCCGCGCTAGTGGTTTTTCCCTGGCCATAGAGGCCTACCATCATAATTATTTGTTTTTTGACAGGTAGTTCTCTAGCATCTCCTAAAATACCAACTAATTCTTCATAAACAATACGTATAACATGTTCGCGGTTGCTCATTCCAGCAGGCGGTTTTTCCTCAAGAGCTCTTTTTTCAATTTTTTTTGATAGATTTAAAACTAATTTAACGTTAACATCTGCTTGTAGTAAAGCCCTCTGGATATCTCTAACTATTTCTTTTACGAGTTTTTTATCAATGTGTACTGCGTTTGCGATTTTTTTAAGTGTACCTTTTAAAGAGTCACCTAAGTCATCAAGTACCATATTACATCAATAATAAAAGAGGTGGAATTAAAACTATCGCTTTAATTCCTCTTCTAATTTTTGTTTTATTGGTTTTTCTTCTAATCTTTTAAAACCTTTTAAATTTACTAGAATGTCTCCCCAATCATCTAGCATTTTTTCAATATTTTCTTTTGTTTCTAAATAAAAATGTCCTAATTTTTCTACTGCATCTGAAAATGCATCAATTGTATTTGATAAATCCGTCTCTGTAATAATTCCAATAATCTCATTATTTAATATTACAGGAAGTTTCTTTATTTTATTGTCTTTCATTATCTTAGCTGCTTTTTCTATTGGTGCAAGAGCATGTACCGTTTTAATGTTAGGTGTCATTATTTCAGATACTTTTGTCTGTTTTGGATTTTTATTTTTAAGAATTACCTTTTCTATTGCGTCTCTTTCTGTAATAATTCCTACAATTATATCTTTGTCTTTAACTACTAAACTTCCAACTTTATGATTGCTGTATATTTCACATGCTTCATAAACTGATTTATTACAATTTACATCAACTATCTTTCTAGTCATTACTTCTTCAACTAGCATTAGGCATCCTCAATTTTTACAAGATAGATAATATGTAGTCTATTAATAAATATTGTTAAAAGTTTGAATATTATTCAAGGAAAGATTTTTAAGTTAATAATGATTAACGTCTGTTAATTAATAATAAATAACTCAAAAATTAAAAACATTAATATATTAATCTATGTTAATAATTATGAGTTAATTAGAGGGGTAAAAAATGAAAGGCAAATATCTAAAAGTAATTACACTGATGTTGGTGATACTATTTTTCAGCTCGACATCTATACAGGCTATTAAAATTTCAAAAAAAGAGAACATTGAATTAAAAAATAATTTTAAAACAAAATTTGATGAAAATATTTTGAATGATTTAGATCCTAATTGTGATCTGGAAGTTACAGTTACAATTAAGAAAATTAGAGCACTAGAAGAATTTGACAAGTTTTCTGAACCCGATTTCTATGTAATCGTACGAATAAATGATGAAGAATTTATAAGCAAAACATGGAAAAATCAGAAATTTATAGAAGAAGATTGGCAAGCTACTTCAAATGTTCCAGACGATGAAGAATTTGTTGATATAGAAATTGAACTATGGGAAAAAAACCCATTATTTGATACACTTTGTGATATTGCAAAAAATGATAATGATAACCCAGATAGAAAAAGCCTTAAATTGAGTTATTCTTTAAAATCTGGTCACTGGACTGGTGATGATCATATATCATGGCTTCATACTTGGGATCCTGACTACAGTGGATATGGAAGAGGATGCGGAACCGACGATAATTCAATCTATGAAGATGACGGTGATTGTGAGATCTGGTTTGATATAACTCAAACAGATACAGATGGAGATGGGATACCATACTGGACTGAAGTAAATGAATTTGGAACCGATCCCATGGTAGATAATACCGGTGAAGATTTTGATGAAGATAATGTGCCTATTGAGTGGGAATGGAAATGGGGGCATTATTTTGATTGGCGTTATAATCATAGTTCCCATGAGTATATTATCGAAAATAAATGGCAATATCATCCATTTGAATGGGAGAATCACACTGATCTTGACCCTGATTGCGATAGTCTAACAAATTATGAAGAATATTTAGTCAGTGAATGGTATTCAGACCCATTTAGAAAGGACATATATGTTGAATTAGATGAAATGGATGAAGGACCAAATGGTGAACCTAGAAGTAAACTACCTGAAGAATCAAAGGAACTAATGTATTTAGCATTTAATAGACAAAATATAGTATTCCATTTAGACGATGGAGAAATGGGCGGACATGATATTGTGCCCTTTGATACAACAGGCGATAATACCACACGTCAAGAATTAGATGATATCTATTATCATAAATACTTCTTAAACGAAGATGAAAATTACTGGAAAAGAGGAGTATTTCATTATGGGATAGTAGTATACAATGCAACTTTTCCAGGTTTCTGCTATAGAAAGGATGCTTATCAAATATCAAGTAAAGGAATGGATGAAAAAGCGAGAAGCATTTTTACAGGAGATCGTGATATTGTGTATGCAACTGGTTACATGCATGAACTTGGACATAGTCTTGGACTTATGTGGCTTGGAGGGCATAGTAGAGATGCATATTATCCATGGCAGATATTATTCTGGAAATTCAGGCCATATGAAAGTATAATGAACTATGGATACATGTATGGAACCTGGAAAGATCTTTGCGATTATAGTGATGGCTCTAATGGCAGAAATGATTTTGATGATTGGAATAATATTGACTTTTCATATTTCGATGAAAACTAATCCATTCTATTTTTTTTTATAATAAATTATTAATACAATATTTTCACTAACTTTTTTTATATGTTATCGCGCTCTCAAGCTATAGCCTTACTAAAGAAATATATACATGATGATTATATAATAAGGAAGTCTTTAGCTACAGAAGTAATTCTTAAAAATTTAGCTAAAAGACTGCATAAAGATGAAGAATTATGGGGTTTAACAGGTTTATTACACAATATAGATTATGAATATACATCAGAAAAACCAGAAGACAGAGGTATTCTTGCAGAAAAAATTTTATCTGGTTTAATAAAAGAATCTGCTATTAATGCAATTAAAGGTAACAATTATCTACATACAGAATACTCTCCAGTTACTTCACTAGACCGGACACTGATAGCAACTTCAGAAATCGTAACTTTTATGTTCGAAATAATAAAACACTGTGAAAAAAATGATGAAAATGTTATAGATATTAAATTAATTTTTGAAAAATATAACAATAAAGAGTTTGCTCCAGACGTAAAAAGAAATAGAATTAAAGTAATAACAGATGTTGGTTTAGATATAGATGAATTTTTTAAAATCACTTTAAAATCTATAATTGAAATTAAAGATGAGCTTGGAATCTAAATTATTGAAAAACTTTATAAATGTTAAAAATTGTATAGGTATAAATTATTGATAGTGATTTACGTGAATAAAAAAAATGATAACCAGCAGGAAAAATATATACGGCTAAGATTACCAAAAAAAAATGAAAACGAACTTTTTGCAATCGCGGATAGATTAATGGGAGGATCCAGGATTAATGTTGTATGTGAAGATGGAAAATCTAGATTAGCCCGTATACCTGGGCGAATGAAACGAAGAGCAAGAGTAAGAGCGGGGGATCTAGTAATAATAAAACCATGGGATATACAGGATGACAAAGCAGACATTGTCTACAGATATCGTAGAACACAATCAATAATACTTAGCAGAAGAAACCTTTTACCTGAGGAAATAGATGTCTTCTGAAAAGTTCATAAAAGATAAAAAACTTAGGGAACTTGACCGGCAACTACATTCTATAATCAACAGAATTGGTTTAGATAAAAAAACAGAAGGCGAAGTTTTTGATAAATATACTTTACAAGCTTTTGAAAGATTAATATCTCAAAAAGTAATAGACACACTTGATTTTCCTATATCTACAGGTAAAGAAGGAAATGTTTTCAGAGCAACGACACCTGATAAAAAATTTGTTGCAGTAAAAGTATATAGGATATCGACAGCTACTTTTAAACACATATCAAAATATATATTAGGAGATCCAAGATTTCAGTCGATACATAGATCAAGAAAAGATATAATACATGCTTGGACAAAAAAAGAATTTAAAAATCTTAAAAGATTAAAAAAAATTGGAGTAAAATCACCAAAACCTATTGTTACAATAAAAAATATTTTAGTTATGGAATATATTGGTGATGAAAAAAGACCTGCGCCTCTTCTCAAAGATGTACAATTAAAAAAACCCAAAAAAATATTTGATGAAATAATTCAAGATCTGAAAAAAATGTATAAAAAAGCAGATTTAGTACACGGAGATTTAAGCGCCTTTAATATATTATTTTATGAAAATATCCCTTATTTAATTGATTTAGGTCAAGCAGTGCTACTAGAATATTCTAATTCAGACGAACTTTTAAAAAGAGATATTCATAACATATATGTATACTTTAAAAAATATAACATAAAAACAGATGAAAATGAACTATACAAATATATTACAAACTAAGGTGAACAAGGAATGAAATATTTAAAAATACCTGTGGAAAGAATCGGCGTTCTTATTGGAAAAAATGGTAAAATAAAAGAAGAAATAGAAAAAATAAGTAGTTTAGAGTTATCAATAGATTCAAAAGAAGGAGAAGTAACCATTGAAGATGAAGATTGTGATCCATTAATGCTTCTTAAAACAATGAACGTAATAAAAGCAATTGGGAGAGGATTTTCGCCAGAGAATGCTTTTCAATTATTCAACGATGAGGCGGATTTTTTTATATTTGATATTCATGATTTTGTAGGAAAAAAACCTTCACATGTAAAAAGAGTTAAAGGTAGAGTAATTGGAAAAAAGGGAAAAACAAAACGAATAATTGAAGAGTTAACCTGCTCAAAGGTATCAGTATATGGACATACAATTTCAGTTATTTCTAGTATTATAAATATGAATATTGTAAAAAAATCCATATTGATGATTCTTAATGGAAGTAAGCACGCAGCAGTTTATCATTTCTTGGAAAAACAGATGAAAGAACTTAAAAGAATGCAAAAACTTGGTTTTTAGGTAATTTTTTAATATAGAACTGCATTCAGGGGTGCCTACAAAAGGCAAAAATTGCCGTCGTAGCTCAGTTGGTGGAGCACTCGGCTGTTAACCGAGCGGTCACCGGTTCGAGTCCGGTCGACGGCGTCTTACTTTAAAATAATAAAAAAAATAACAAAATTTTATAGTAAACTAAGTATTACACTAATTCATAAAGGTTTTATTATGTCTAAAAAAATACTAATTATTGATGATGAAAAAGATATACTCGAGTCAGTAAAAGCAGGCCTCGAAGAATCAAATGAAGATTTGGAAGTAATTGGAATAGAAAATGGTAAAAAATGTTTGGATTATCTAACATCAAGCGAAGAAAAACCTGATTTAATTGTACTTGACATAATGATGCCGGGAATAGACGGGTGGCAATTACTTAATAGAATAAAAGAAAATAACAATTTAAAAAATATTCCTATAGTATTTCTAACTGCTAAAGATGATGAATTTACAGTAACATTTGCAAAATCTCAAGCCGAAGATTTTATTGAAAAACCATTTGATATAGATGATTTAAAGAAAAGATTATTTAATATATTGAACAAATATGATAAAAATTATATGTCTATTAAATAAATTGAATTAAATTATCTAGCTTAACTAGTTATAAATTACATTTTAACTACATACCCATATGCATATTCGTCTGGTAAAAAGGTACTTAAATGAGATAGTTATATCTTGAAAATAGAAGGAATCGGGCTGGTAGATTTTTAGAAATTGCATCCCATCCCCTCCTAAGAGGTAAAAATATAACCAAGCCCTCCTTCTTTTTTTAACTTGATCTAGCAATCTTGAAATTTAAAAATACAAACAAAAAGAGATAAAAATATGAAAATAGAATCATTAGTTAAAGCTAGAGAAAAATTAAAAAGCAATGTAAATGAGAACAAAGATTTTAAAAAAGGTTTTACAACGGGTGTTGACTCTTCATTCAAAGTTTTTAAAGAATATGTTGATAGTTATAATAAATACTATGATAATATAAAATTGCTTTTAAAAGAAGAGAAAAAGATATGGACAAAATGGATTAAATTCTATGAAAAACAGAATAATATCAATAAAGAGAACTTGTTGAAGATATATAATAAATGGTTGTTTAATTATTTCTTTAAGTTTTCTTCAGAAAATGAACTAATATTTGAAATTTAATATCTATAGTTTTTGTAAAATATTATATACTTTTATTCATTTGTGATTTATATGGCAGACAAAAAAAATAATGAATCAAAACAAAAAAAAGCTTCATATAAAGTTGAAGACGCAATGAAAATAGCTGACGAAATTCTTAAACTCAGTAATGAAAATAAATATAACGTTGGTGCTTTTATTCATGGTCTAGTTTTTACTTTGGAATATGCCATATACAGCTACAATGTGCCACAGCAGCAGATAGCTGCAATAAAACGAGATTGTAGAAATTATTTAAAAGAAATGGAAAAATTAAAGCAAAAACAAGAATAAAATAGCCTATACTTTTTCTCATTTTTCTCCTTTGCATATTCACATAATGATGCATGCACAAAATATATAAAAGTAAAAAACATTTTTTAATTTGAAAAGCAGGACTTAGTAAATTAAAGTTAGTATAAATTTGAAGGATTGGTGTTAGATGATGGGATGTGACATTAAAAGTAATGTTAAGCTGGATTATATACAAGATTTTGAAATGATGTTTGAAAGGATGAAACTTAATCGTCCTAGAGAGGCAGCGGTTTATTATGTAACCCTTATTGTTGATTCTCCAAAAGAATTTTCAGAGTTTTTGAAAATTGCTGATGAATTTGCAAATATTACAAGACGTCCACTTGAAACAGGTAGAGCCTGTCTTATGAGAAATGGGCTAGTTGCAAAGGTTTTATTTGCAAATGAATCGGATCATGATTTTGGGCGAGAAAGTTATCTACCTGTACACCCACGAGCTATTTGGGAAGATATTAAAAATGATTTAAAAGGATTTATTGCCGAAGATACCTTTAAAGTAATAGAAAATAGGTTATTGGCATACGATGAGTTTTATAAACAGAACTTTGAAAAATATGGTATAAGATTAAAGAGAAATGGAAATGTCACCTTACAATATAACGGTAAATGGATCCTTTATAACATGTTGAATAACTGCCTTGAAAAAAACAATGAACTTAAAATACAGATAGGTGGAGAAAGATTCTTTAAGGAACCATTTCTAAAATATTTCAAGAAATTTTTAGAACTAGATAACAAAATTCAGTTAATAGTAGATAATAAAAACCATATGGAGATAATAAAAGAACTGGGAGATGCGTATAAGGATAATCTTGAGATAAGATATTTTAATGAAGATGTACCTGGAACTATGCGTAACTATGTTTATGGTAAAGAGATTGCATTTAATGGCATAAAAATACTTCACGAAGAAACAAACAGCGAACCATCATATATTGGTACAGCATATGTTAATGTTGATGACATTCATATTTTAGATGAAAGATTTAATAATCTCTGGGATATGGCAAAGACATTAAGAGAAAAGAAGGAAAAACCAGAGAATAATTAATTTTTCTTTTTTTTATTATCTAAATCTTACTGTTTCTAGATTACACATTGCATTAGTACTAATATTATACCTTTTATGAACTGAACTTGAAATATCGAGACATTTTGATTCTTCACCATGGCCAAAAATTATTTTTTCAGGTCTTGGAGACATATTATTTACATAATTTAAAAGCTGTCTTCTATCGCTATGTCCTGAAAAACCATCAACTGTTTCAACGTTCATATTCATTTTAATGTTTATTACTTCTCCACCTGTATTTAATGGAATTTCTTTCCAGCCTTTCTGAATTCTTTTACCAACTGTTCCTTCAGCCTGATAACCAACAAAAGCAATAGTATTCTTTTTGTCTTCGGCCCATTCTTTAAAATATTCCATCACCGGGCCACCGTTCATCATTCCGCTGGTTGCTAGAACAACACATGATTTAGGATGATCATTTATTATTTTCTGACGCATCTCATGACCATCAACTCTTTTAAAAATATCTGAAAGTAGTGGGTTTTGACCTTTCTGAAAAATCTGATTTCTAAGTTTATTATTCAAATATTCGGGATAAGCAGTATGAATCGCAGTTGCCTCCCAAATCATTCCATCAAGATATGCATTTATCTTCGGGATTTTTTTAGTTCTAACAAGATTCTCAAGAACAATCATCACTTCCTGACTTCTTCCAACAGCAAAAACAGGAACCAGTAATTTTCCTTTCTTTTTAAGAGTTCTTTGTATAATGTCGCTTAATCTATCTGTTGCTTCTTTTCTACTAGGTTGAAAATCTTCTCTTCCGCCATATGTTGATTCCATAAAGATTGCTTCAAGCCTTGGGAAACGATTAATAGCCGGGTTAAATAGCCATGTTCTTTCGTATTTTATATCGCCACTAAAAGCAATATTGTATAGTCCTTCACCTATATGAAAATGAGCTATCGCTGAACCAAGGATATGTCCTGCGTTATGAAATGTAAGTCGAACATCTGGAGTAATATCTGTAGTATCTCCATAATCCATTGTTATACAGTGTTTTATTGTCTCTCTAATATTATCTGCTGAATATGGTATTTTTTTTGCATCGGAAGCTGCAACTTTCAAGTAATCCATCTGAAGTAGTGTGCTCATATCTCTAGTAGGAGGCGTACAATAAACAGGACCGTCAAAACCATATTTGTAAAGCAGAGGTAATAAGCCTGAATGATCAAGATGAGCATGAGTAATTACCACTGCATCGATTGTTTCAAAAGGTAATACCTCAGGTAAATGAAGATAAGGAGTCGTATTGTCTGATGAAACATCAACTCCACAATCAACCATAATCTTACTGTCTTGAGTGTGTAATAAAGCACAGGATCTACCAACCTGTCTAAAACCACCAAGACCGGTAACTCTAACAAATTTTTCTCCTTCAGAAACACCTCTATGAAGCCTTCTTCCAATTTTTCTTAGTATCTCCTTTCTTTCTTCACTCATTGATCTAAGATAATTTCTAATATCTTTAACAGTCTTAGATTGTATGGGCGGAGTTCTAACAATTCGTGGAGACCAATTTATTTTTTTTCTAATTTCATTTAGTAGAAAACCCTGTTTTCCTATTGCAATACCTGGTTTCATTGCTTCTATTACCACTTCGCCAATATCAGGTAAAAAATAGATATTAGAAATCTCAGCTTCTTTAGGAATAATTTTTTTAATTTTCTTTTCAGCAGTGTCTGTATCTGTTATTACTGAAGGATCAGGTCTTACGGCTATTCTTTTCTGAAGCATTTTAGCAAGCTGCTTTATTAAATCATCATTTTTTGCAAACTTGTCAGGATGTTTTGTATAAATGACCAATAATGCTCCTTCAAATTCGACATTAGATACATCTATGCTGGGCGGAATTACTGCCCTAACTTTTCCTTTAATTTCTCTTAAAACATCGTCTACTGTCATGGTATACCTTTTTTAAATTTCAAATTAAATATAATACAAATATGGATTAAATTGTTTAAATTGAATTAGAATAATTTTATTCTTTGGTCTTGTTTCTTATATTCTTAAGCCTTTCATTGACTTCTTCCTGAGGAATTCTTCTGAATCCCTCTTTGGTAATGACTGCAACATTTGTCATTCCACCAGAGGCCGAATCCCTACTTTTTGCCGAATATATCGCTCTTATAGCTAAATCTACTCCATCTTCAATTGAAATATCATCTCTATAATGATCTTCTAAAACTCCATAGACAAAGGGTGATCCTGATCCACCAGATGTATACTTATCAGGAATTGATCCGCCAGCGGCGTCAAGGGAATATACATGTCCTCCGTCATTATCAAATCCTGCGAGAACTAATTGAACATAATAAGGCATAAATTTTCGCTGGTTCATAATATTTGACATTAATGTTGCAGCACTTTGAACAGGCATCTTTGTATCTCTTTTTAACCTGTAAAGATTTGCTTCGGCTGTTAAATATCTTGAAAGTACTTGAAGATCTCCAACAAGTCCAGCTGTACATAGTGCTAAGTGTTCGTCTATTTTATACAATTTTTTTGTCTCTTTATGTGCGATTAGGTGACCCATAGTTGCTCTTGTTTCAGTTGCGATTACTACTCCATTCTTGCATACTAATCCAAGTGTGGTAGTTCCAGTTTTAGTAACTTTTTCTGTTTCCATAATTAACTCCTCAAAACCAGTTAGATAACAGTTTTGAATAATAGACCCTTTATTTATATTTTGCGTAAAATAGTAATTATTATTAGCCTGTTGAAAAATTATAGTTCTGAATGAATTCAAGTAATTGATTCCAAACGTTGGAATCAATTGCTGATATATTTTTCTAAATAATGATAGAA
>CAZFFN010000114.1:0-30692 GCA_964518165.1 uncultured Thermoplasmatales archaeon | reverse complement strand
ATAGGAAATTGTTAAAAGATGGTGATTTATTGTCAATTTGAAGAATTTGACATAGTATAGTTCTATGACTTTCTGATAATCTGACAATGTCAAGTTAATCTATTAAAAAATATTTTTTAAAAAATTTATATATGATTAATTAATGAAATGAAGCTAAATTACATTCAAACCTTTTAAAAAAAAACTAATAATTATAAAAATTTCTAGGACGCAGCATCTGGATTACCATCTAACTTAATTCTTGTTTTCCATTTTTTATAAAAATTTTTACAAACTTTTTCTTTTTTTCTTCATGTTCACCCTTAAAAGTTTTCTTACTAATCTCAGATCTATCTGTTGTCAAATTTGTCCCCCCAAATTATTAAAAATATGTATAAGATTTTGGTACTTAAATTTTTATTAAAAAATAATACTTTATAGAACTTTTTTTCAAATTCTAAAAAATAATAAGAACAATTATTTTATAAATAAAATTTATTGAGTGGGAAAAGAGAAATCCTCGTATTTTACCATTGACTTTCAGAACCTATTTTGTTTTTAGTAACAGAGGTTTACCAAAGTAAAGATTTCTGAAACTACAAACTATTTGGTTTTTATTAAAGAACCTTGGAGGCATTTCCAGAGGAAATCATCCAGGTATTAAACAGAAACCATAAAGGTTCCTATCAAACCAAGGACATACAGAATTCATATGGGTTTTTCACCATTTTAAATAAAGATTTACCTTGGTTTCATTCAAAATGAGATATCATCATAAATGATACCCATTTCTATTGCAATGAGTAAATCTCGAGGCTCTTGCCTCCCCACTCAAATATTGTAATACATTATGAATTTATATATCTTATGGTCATTTAGTTATAAAAAACTATTTTTGGTAAAATATAATATTTTTTTAAAAAATATAGTGTAACATTTGTTACAAAATTTCAAAAAAGACGATTGCAGCAAAAAATATAGCTATAAATCAAAAAAAAGCTAGTAAATACTGATAATAATACTTTTAATGACCTTTCAAGAAGTATTATTAATAAACCAAACCATTTATCTTTCAAAAAGTATATAATATATGAATGATATAATCATACTTAGTGATATGATTGATTGAAATAAAAGCCAAAGTAGGTTCAAGGGGTCAGATTGTTATTCCAAAACCAATAAGAGAAATGTTTCACATTTTACCAGGGGAAAACATGTTTTTTAGGGTCGAAGAAAACGACATTAAAATTAGAAAAGAAAAAGGTAAGAAAATTCTTGAAAAAATGCTCAATCGAGTTGAAGAAAAAGAATCTGAACCAGACCAAATTAATTGGAAAAAGTTATATTATTCACAATTTGATGAATAAAATCCAGGTGTAAAATAATGAAATATTTAGACAGCAATGTTTTCATTCTACCTGTTCTCTACAAAGGAAAGAAAGCTAAAAAAGCTAAAAAAATATTAACTGAAATGGTTGAAGGAAAAAAAGATTACGCAACTTCTTCATTAACATTTGATGAAATAGTATGGGCTATTATGAAGATTAAGGACAGAGATAAAGCAATACTTGTTGGTAAAGATTTTATTTGTCTTCCTAATTTAAAAATTTTAGATGTTAAAGAAAGACATTTGCTAAATTCTCTGGAACTTTTGGAGAAATATCCAAACTTGAAACCTAGAGATGCAATTCATATTTCAGTAAGTATTTCTTCAGGAATTTTTACCATAATATCAGGTGATAAAGATTTTGAAAATATTTCTGAGATAAATAGAGAAAAATTAGATTAAAACTAATTTTTAATCCTATTGTTTAATTTTATTACCACACTGTGTACAAAAATTACCTTTGCCTTTAACTGGTGCCCCGCATTCTGGACAGAAATTAGCATCAAATTCTTCTTCAATGTTTTTTACTTCTTCATTTGATTTTAAAGGATTCAAATCATCTATGTTATCAACTTCAACATAAGAAGAATCCTCAGATGCTGCATCAGCCATATTAACATTAGGTGCAATTGATCCTCCAGAGAAAGAATCTAAATCTGGTGTATCTCCACCTCTAATAAATTCGTCGTCACCCAAATCACCTACATCTTTAACAAATGCATCAGGTGAAGGAGTCTTTTTTGATTTTTTATCTAGCACATATTTTTTAACTAAATAAGCTGCAACGGCTGCTACTATAACAATTATAGCAATCCATATTATTGGATTACTTAAACTTAGACTTAAAAATGCATTATTTGGCTCATCTACTCTACCTGTTACTTCCATAGGTGGATCCATACGGCCCATAGGCATGGATTGCTCAGTGATTGTTTGTTTGTGAACAACTGCATCAATAATCATACCTACATTAAGATTTAATTCTACATCAGAAAATACATCAAATGAATCGCCTATTTCTGAGTCATCTGAGACAGTAACCTTAAAAGTCTTAGTTCCTTCTTTATCAAATTTAATATTACTTTCATCTACCTCAACATTATAAGAACCTTCAATATTTTTTAGGTTAGCATTTACTGATACAGGTATTTTTATAACTCCGCCTGAAATTGGAATTTCTTTACTTTCACCTAGAGAAAGACTGGTACTTGCTGTACCACTTTCACTGAAAGTGAGAATATCTACATTTGCATCAACTGTAATCATACCATTTTTAAGAGTAACTTCAACTTCACAAGATTCCCCCGGCATACAATTCTGTCCAATTATTTTCATCTTAGCATCAAGAGAATAATCAACTGATACAGATATACCACTACCAAGATTTAAAGAAGCAGATGATGAAATTTTCTGATTGAAATCTTTAGGATCTTTTTTAGGGTTAATTATTACTTCTTCTAAAATTTCATTAATTGGATCAAATGTATAGTCACCAACACCATTCGCATTTGAATCAATTATGTATCTACCATTTTCCATTTTTAAAGTCGTCTTTCCACCGCTTGAATAATTATAGAACTCATCATATGTATCATCAGAATCAGTATCAATCAAGTAACCAATGGATGACACTTCAAGCGAATCAACAAAAACTTCAAAAGACCTTGAACTAGACTCGCTTAAATTATCATCTGAATAAGCGGAAATTAGATATCTACCTGATTCATCCCAAGTATGACTCATTTCAACTGTTTCACCACTTAAAACAAAATCTGATTCAAAAGTACTACCGTCATCCCAGTCTACAACAATTTTTACATCATGACCTTCATTGTCAGTTGATGTAAACTCAAAATCATATTCTTCATCTTTTTCTAAATCTTCTAAACCCTCAATCAACGGTTTTTCAGGTGCTTGGTTTTCAATTGTGACATTAGTTTCATCTGTATCTTTAAAACCTTCAGGATCAGTAACAGTTAAAGATATTTCATAAACACCAATCTCATTATACTTATGGACTACTTCTTCACCTGTTTTTATAGTTCCATTACCAAAATCCCAGGAGTAAGTTAAGCTGTCGCCATCTGGATCAGAACTACCTGCACCATCAAAAGAAATATTTGTATCCATGTAACTAACATATGGTCCACCAGCATCAGCTACAGGTTTTTGATTTGTTGAAATTATATCAATAGTTTCTGAATAAGTATCTTTATCACCCTCACTATCTGTAACTTGTAATCTTACAATTTTATTACCAGGTATATTCCATGTATAACTTTCTGACTCAATATTCCCGTCATCATAATTTCCATCATCGTCAAAATCCCATTTGTATTCTTCAATTGTCCTTCCAGAAATAGCAGACGATCCAGATGCATCAAAATCAACTTCTTGACCTTCATCAGGAGAATCCGGGCTGTATGTAAAACTGGCAGTTGGAGCTGGGTTTTTAACATTAATAGATATATCATCTGATGTAGACGACCCATTTGTATCTGTGACAGTCAGTATTGCTGTAAAACTACTAAATGATGAATATGTATGATTTATCACATATGGAAAACTAAAATTTGATGGATTTGAATATGTCTCACCATCATCAAAATCAAGCTCAAAAGTAGAAATGCCTTCTGAATCATATGCATTTAGAGTAAATTCTACTTTTAATGGACCAAAGCCACTAGTTGTATCTGCTTGAATAGTGCAGGTTGGTGGTTCATTTACATATAATTTATGAGTTTCATTACAAATTTCAGTATTATTGTCTGTGTAAAATAGAACTGCTGAAACATTATAAAAACCACTTCCGTTTACATCACTTTCTTCAATTAAACAATCACTAAATACATAATTATAGGTGTCATTTATTGAAAGAGTTGTTTCAAAGTTATTATTAATTTTTTCATCTGTTTCTAAAATCTTTAAAGATATAGATATATTAACATCTGGCTCACTTGAATTTTTTTCGAAGTTAAATGAAACACCAACATCAAAATCTTGATTTATATCAACTAAATTAGGACAAGAATCTATACTAAAATTTTCAAATTCACGGGCTTTAACAAGATTTATCATAGGAAAAACTATTGATAAAACCATGATAAAAACGATTAAGAATGCTATTGATCTTGTTTTATGTTTTTGATTTTTAAATTGCATCATGTATATCTCTCCAAAATGTAGAATTACAAATGCAAAAGTAGTAAATAAAATTTGACCAAAAAATAAAAAATATATTTTTATAAAAAATATTTTATTATTATAGCAGTAAAGTAAATTCAAAATTTTTAGTTATCCTTGCTTTTTAAGATAAGGAAGCCCTGTTCTTTTGTTTATATGAACCTTATATCCCTCTGGTTTTTTACATGGTACACCACTTGTTTTTACGGTTTTACTAAAAAAATAAAAAACCCTAGATTTACCAGTTTTTGTTTCAATTTCTTTTTTATGAAGAATGTAACCTTTGTATGTGAAAAATGGTTCTTTTTTCTTTATCTTTTCCTCTGTGAAATACTCTTTAACAAATGATAAGTTAAAATACATTAAAAATACTATGTAAAACACAAAATAGATAAAATGCTCAATTACTTGCCAATTCATAATAAACATATTATAAATTGCCCAAAAGGAACTATACAGCAAAAAGAAATTAACATACCACCAAGACCATTTTTTTCTATAATAAAAACCATATATTGCAGAAAATAATAAAAAAATTGTAAGTACTAAATCTATCCAAAATAAAAGGCTTATTAGATTAAAAGAAAATAGATAGTGAATAAAAGGGTAGGTTCCAGAATAAACAGGATAGTAATAATATAAACTTAATATTATAACACCAATTGTAAAAATCCAGATGCCTAAAGTTAATTTTTTATTTTCAGGCATATTGTCCACCCAATTATCAATATATAATATATTTACGTTTTTTATAATTTTTCTTTTTATTTTTATGTAAAAAGTTAAAAGCTTAATTGCTAAATTATTTTATACGAAAAAAGATAACTGCCGCATTCTATAATACTGTTGTAAAATAGTTGGTAGAGCAATATTAGAATTTAAATAATATTAGTCTTCATCTTCATCAAATTTTTTTTCAAATTCACTACCAAATTTTTCCATATCATGTCCAAAATGTTCCATGTCTTTACCATATTTTGTACCACCACGTGCCCATATAAGGCTCATTACTCCAGCAAAACCTAAAAATGCAATTAAAAAAACTGCAATATGCTGCCAAATATTGAATGATTCACCAAAAAACCAAAACCAGATAATTAATAGAAGAAGCGTAACTATTGGAAGAAAGATTGAAACTAAAATCCTCCATCTAAAACCCATCATTTTAAAGATCTGCCGACCGGGCTTGGGTATAAAAGACAAAGCCCAAAGAGCCCAAACACCGCCTAGAACTAAAACTAATATTAGAATAGATAATAAAACAATTGCAAAGTTTTTTGACAAACTAAAATTTCCTGCGTAAAATGCAAGCCATGCTATTAAAAAAATAAGCCAACCTATACCTACAATTGCAGAAAAACTTCCTCTCCAACCGGGATTATTCTTCATAATCTATTTTCCTCCACTTATTTAGATAAAAACATAAGTAAATAAATACATTTCTAATGAGATCATTGTATCCAATCCATTAGTTGATCAGCATCATTGAAAAGTTTTTTTCTAGATAAATATGATGCAGAAATAGCTGTAATAATGCCACCACCTACGATCATAAAATATACGATTATTTGATACTCTGCAGCAACAATTGGATTAGTTCCAGCTATTAAAAGCCCTGCCATAGCACCAGGTATGAAAATCACACCTAGTGTTTTCAATCTATCAATTGTTGGAATGAGGCTAGCTCTAATAGAAAGTCTTCCAAATTTTTCCAAAGCTTGTTTACCATTAGCACCAAGCGATAGCATTGTTTCAATCTCGTTTTTATTTAGTTTTACTTCACGAGTAAGCCTATCAAGACTGATCGAGCATATAGCCATACTGTTTCCAAAAGCCATTCCAGCAAGTGGTATTATAAACTGAGGCTTGAGTGGCATCGCACGGGATAATGCAAGAACAGTTAAAACAATGCTTGATCCAAGAAGAATAGAGGGAGTTGTAACAATATATGCCTTTGGCATACCTGTTGCACGTTTTGCGCTAGTATAACCTGATACTAAAATCATTGTTCCTAGTAAAAACCATATTAAAAAATACCAGTATTCAAAACCAAATAAAAACGTTAAAAACAAAGCAATAATTGTAAGTTGCCCTCCACCTTTTAAAATTGCATAGCTAAATTCTTTACCGATACCTAATTTTTTAATAATTGATAGAACGATTACAACGACAAGTAGTACAGATACAAAAGCAAGAATGATTAACCCCTCTTCCCAAGAGTATGGAATACCTGTGCTCAATACGCTCCCTCCCATTTGAAGTCCTCTGTTTTTTGAACGCTTCTTACTACTCCATCTTTTAAATTTGCTATTCTATCTGATACTCTTTTAGCTTGCTCAATATAGTGGGTTACCCAAATAACTGTTAGATCCCTATTTTTTGAAAAATCAACAATATTTTTTTCAACTGTCTCTATGTTTTTTGGGTCAACACCATTAGTTGGTTCGTCTAAAAGTAATATAGTTGGTGAAAGTGCAAGAGCTCGAGCGAGTGCAACACGTTTTTTTTCACCGCCGGATAGTTTCTCAGCATTTTTGTCTTTAAAATCAATTGTAAGACCTGCATCTTCTATGCATTTTAGGATATGTCCTTTATTGTTTTTTTCAATAAGTTTCGACCCATATGAAACATTATCATAAACCGTTCCAGGTAGCATCACACTTTCCTGATGAACTAAAACTATTTTTCTTCTTAATGATATAGTATCATATTCGATAATATCTTTAGTATCATATATGATATTACCTGAGTCAATATCTATAAGTCTATTAATGCATCTCAATAGAGTTGATTTTCCAGAGCCAGAGGGACCGACAAGAGATATTATTTCTCCTTTTTTAACATTTAAATTCAGACCCTTGAGAATCTCTTTTTTATCTAGTTTTTTGTAAGCATTTTTTATTTTTAAAATATTCAATCCATTACCTCCCTGGAAAGTTCTAAAATGAATTTTTTAAGTTTTTTTAGAGTATCTTTTCCTTTTTCTGTAGGGCTATATATTTTTCTAATTTTACCATTGACATTTTTCTCTTTTAAAATAAGTAAATTATTATTTTTCATATCATGAAGAATAGGATAAAGAGTACCTGGACTAATGCTGTAGCCATGGCTTTTCAATTCTTCAATCATTTCAAGGCCGTATATTCCATTATCTACTACTGCATGATGAAGAACATGTACTCTAATAAAACCCAGTAAAATTTTTCTTTCATACATCATTATCGGATTTCAATATCGAGTTTCGATATAAATGCTTTTTTGTGTAAAAATAAAATAAAAAGATCATTTTCCAAAAATATTTATTATCCAACTTTTAATTTGATCTCGAGTTTTTCTAAATGCCTCAAGAATCTCTTCAGTACTACCATCAACTTTTGAAGGATCCTCAAAACTTTTGTGGATTATTTTATTTCCAGGGAAAAATGGGCAGGTTTCTTTTGCATTATTACAAACAGTTACAACAATATCAAAATTTTCATCCTTAAATTCTTCAACTGTTTTTGAATAATGCTTTGATAAATCTATTCCAATTTTTTTCATAACTTCAGCTGCATATAAATTAACTTTTGTTTTTTCAACACCCGCACTATATGCTTTATAGGAATTACCAAATAAAGAATTCACAAAAGCTTCAGCCATCTGGCTTCTACAGGAATTATGGGTGCAAAGAAAAATAATAGTTTTTTTATTTTTCGTCATTATTTTTCACACCGGTAAAGCAAGCCATACTAGTTTCTTCACGGCAGTCAATCTCGACACGTTCACCTGTTTCCATGTAAAATATTTTTTCAGCCATTTTACATGCATGATCTGCACAACGCTCAAGATAACGAGCAACCATAATATAATCAGTACAACGCTTAATCACTTTTGGATCTTCCATCATATAAGAAAGAGCCTCCCTGAAAATTGAATATCTTAATTCATCAACATCTTCTTCTCGATCAATAAAATCATTGAAACGAGATAGTTTTCCATCTTTAAATGTTTTTAAGGAATCATCAACCATGCTACATACTAAATCAGCCATATGAGGTATATCAACAAGTTTTCTAACATGTGTGTCATGTTCAAAATTTTTTACAATTTTTGCAATATCTTTTCCATAACGGCCGATACGTGTAAGATAAGTAATTAATTTTAAAATACAAGCAATTTCACGCATATCTTTTGCCATAGGTTGATAAAGTGCAATAAGCCTGAATGCTTTTTTTTCTATACTGTTGTCAATATCTGCAATATCGACTTTGTGTTTAATTACCCATTTAGCCTTTTTTTCATCTATTTTTTTTAATGCTATAACTGATTCTTTAAGCATCTTTTTTGAAAGATTACCCATTTTAATTACTTCGTCTTTTAGTTCATCTAATTCTACATGAAATTTTTCTACCATCTATTTCACCTTTTTTATCCAAATCTACCTGTTATATAATTTTCAGTACTCTTCTCTTTTGGCTGTTCAAATATTTGTTTAGTTTCACCAAATTCAATTAGTTTACCTAGATACATGTATGCCGTATAATCACTTACTCTTGCTGCCTGCTGCATGTTATGAGTGACTATTACAACAGTATAGCTCTTTATTAACACTCTTATTAAATCCTCAATTTTTGCTGTAGCAATAGGATCAAGTGCCGAACAAGGCTCATCCATTAGAATTACATCAGGGTTTATTGCGAGTGCTCTTGCGATACAAAGACGCTGTTGTTGACCACCAGATAGACCCATAGCTGAATCCTGCAAGCGATCTTTTACTTCTTCCCAAAGGGCTGCCTCTTTCAAACTTTTTTCAACAATTTTTTCAAGTTCTTTTTTGTTTCTAATCCCTGCAATACGACATCCATATGCAATATTTTCAAAAATTGATTTTGGAAAAGGATTTGGTTTTTGAAAGACCATACCAACTTTTTTTCGAACTTCAACAACATCAGTTTTTTTATCATAAATATCTAATTTTTCCATAAAAACTGATCCGCTTATTCTACATTTGTCTATAACATCATTCATTCTATTAAAACAGCGAATTAACGTGGATTTCCCACAGCCGGAAGGTCCTATTATTGCTGTTACTTTATTTTCATAAACTGGCATAGATACATCTATTAAAGCTTGATTTTTATCATACCATAGATTAAGTTTTTTTACTTCCATTTTCAAAGTTTTTTTCTTTGACATATTTTTCACCAATTTTTTAAAATTCAACCCGGAATTTTTCTCTTATAATTATTGATAACGCATTTAATCCAAGAACAATTGCAAGTAATAAGAATGCAGTTGCCCAAGCATTCTGATCTACTTCATAGGCACCAATTTTTTTTGTTAGTTCTAACAGATGAGTAGGTAATGTCTGAATTGGGCTTGTCAGAGTCTTTGGTATGCCTGCACCCATAAAAAAAGCAGCAGTAAACATAATAGGCGCCGTTTCTCCTGCAGCGCGACCAAGGCCTAATACGCCCCCTGTTATTATGCCGGGGATCGCAGGTGGCATTACAACTCTTCTAATTGTCTGCCACTTTGTTCCACCTAATGCGTAAGATCCTTCTCTTAAACCCGGCGGGACAGATCTTAATGACTCTTCAGAAGCCCTAATAATTATTGGCAATGTAAGAAATGATAATATTAGTACACCTGTTAACAAACATCTTCCAAAAATTGGAACAAATAAAGCAAGTCCAAACAAACCATGAACAATTGAAGGTATCCCTTGTAATATGTCAACTGCTACGCGAATGATCCTTGTAAAAATTCCTGCTTTTGCATATTCATTTAAATAAATTGCACAACCAATTCCAAGTGGTAGAGCAAGTATTGCTGTACCAATTATAAGATAGAACGTTCCAACGATATTTGGGAAAACACCACCCAAGGTTCCATGTCTTGAAATGTCTTCTGTTAAAAATTCCCAAGTGATACCACCAATACCATTTGAAATGATATTTATGATAATCATTGCAAGAGGATAGATAATTAAAATAATTGAAAATATTAGTAAAAAATAAGCTGAGGCTTGTTCAGATTTACTAGTGAATTTATAAAGTGTTTTCATGGTATACTTAATAGATAAAATTCCTAAGACAATTATAATAAACGAAACAATTAAAAATTTCAAAAGAGATGCTTTAATATCAAAATTTGATAACTCATAATGTGGTGGAAATGTTGGAATTAAGTAAGCAAAAATAAAAAGAATTATAACAAATATTATCATTGTTATTAGATTCAATTTTTGTTTAAGTACATAGAATGAATAGAATATTTGAATTGTTATTAAAAATCCAATAATTACTAAAAATAGTACTATAACCAAATCACCGATATAATAAGAGTTTACAGCTGAAGTAAAACCAATAGCTATTAAGATTATTGAAAGAAAAATCGTAACATAGGAAGTTATTTTGATAGGAGTATAATTATCTTTATCAATAATTGTTTTTTTTAAATAAGTAAAAGATCCTATAAAATTTAAAAAGATATTCTTAATATCGATGATCTAACCTCCTCTAAATTTTTTCTCAATTCTTTCTTTAAGTATATTAGATGAAATGCTCATAATTGCAACAATTACAAACAGAATAACACCAGCAGCAAACAAGGAATATGACTGCATTCCGCTAGCCTCACCCATCTCTATTGCAATCTGTGAAGTTAAAGTAGCCCCAGGGGAAAATATATTAAAAGGAGGGGCAGGTATTTGCATAAGATTTCCGACTACTAATGACACGGCCATGGTCTCACCAACCGCACGCCCCATCCCCATAATTACTCCTGCAGAAATGCCGGATATTGCTGTTGGAAAAGTAACTTTTTTTATCGTCTGCCATTTTGTTGCACCAACGGCAAGAGATGCCTCTTTTAGACCTCTGGGTACAGATTTCATAGCATCATCAGATATGCTAACTATGATCGGCAGTGCCATTATACCTAATATAAGAGAACCTGCAAGATAGGAATATCCAAATATGTTAAATGTTGAAGATAAATATCTTACTAGTAATACAGACCCTAAAAAACCATAGACTATAGAAGGAATGCCAGCTAATAATTCAATTGCAGGTTTTAATAGAGTTCGGACAGGATAAGGTGCAATTTCTGAAAGAAAAATTGCACCAGCTAAACCTAGAGGAATTGCAATAAGCATAGCACCTATAGTAACAATAGCGGTCCCAAAAATTGCAGCACCTATGTTATAGATACCTTGAGATTCATTCCATACATTACCAAAAATCCCAAAACCGTATTCTCTAAAAGCGGGAGATGCTTCATTAAAAAGAAAATAGAATATAAATAAAATAATAATAATTGATATTGCAGCGAGAATAAAAAAGAAAAATTTTATTAGTTTCTCTTTTAACCTTGAATGCAATATCAT
Source organism: uncultured Thermoplasmatales archaeon (assembly GCA_964518165.1). GTDB lineage: Archaea > Thermoplasmatota > E2 > DHVEG-1 > DHVEG-1 > CAYZTD01. The sequence goes on along the minus strand of CAZFFN010000114.1, from coordinate 18,774 downwards.
TGGTCTCACTTACTTTTAGGTTTGTTTTACTTAACTTTTATTGGATGGTTATAAATCCTTCTTCAGTAACCCATTGTTGCCCTTCTTCGCTTTCTACGTAATCTATGAAATCTTTTACTAAACCTGTTGGTTCTCCAATAGTATACATGTTCAAACTTCTTGATATTGGATAACTGCCATCTTTTACTGTTTCAATTGAGGGCGTTACATATGTTCCGCCAACACCGATTTCAACTGATGGACATGTTTCAGGATCAACATAGCCTAGTCCTATATATCCAATTGCTTGTGTGTTACCTGAGATGGCATTAACTACATCTGAATTTTCAGCAGAAACAATATCGTAAGCTAATGTACCGGTTTCTTCAAAATCTTCTAGTGCATTACCTGAACTATCTTCTATAAGTTCAACAAAAGTTGCACGAGTACCTGACGATGAAGATCTATCTACAATATATATTGTCTTATTTGGTCCGCCAACATCTGCCCAGTTGTCTATTTCTCCAGTATATATTTGGTAAACTTCATCCATTGTTAATTTTGTAATACTTTCATAAATAGAAGGACTAACAACAACTGCGATTCCATCATATGCGATAATATTTTGACCAGCCTGCAGATCTGCAAAGGTAATATCAGTACCGTCTTCTTTCTGGTATTTATATGTACCATCTTCATTTTTTACATCCGATTCTTTTGCATCTCTTGATGCATCACCTATGTCTGCATCTCCTTGAAGAACTGACTTGATTCCAACAGATGAGCCTCCGCCAGCTACACTAATCTGAACATTATCATTTGCTTTCATAAATTCCTCAGCACATGTTTCTGCAATTGGCAATACTGTTGAAGATCCAATAATTGTTATTGTTTTTTGTTCACTATCTTCAACACATCCACTAAAGGCCAATACCACAAGTACCAGTGTCACAGGTATTACTAGCGTCAATTTATTTAATCTTTTTTTCTTTCCCCAAAACATTTGTATCACTCGCAAAAAGTTATTTTTTAAATATATACTTTCTCTACATAGTCTATAGTCAAATATATAGTAATATATTTACAATATAGACCTATAGAAAAGTTTATATTTATAAGTTGTATGCATTTTTTTATTATAGGGAGGCATATAATTTATGGACGTAAGAAGAGTACAAATGACGGGCGGTTCCTCATATATAATAACACTTCCAAAAGAATGGGTTAAAAAATCAAATATAGAAAAAAATGATCCAGTGGGGCTTTTAACTCAATCAGATGGAACATTACTAATAACCTCTGAAATGAATAGAAAAAACCATCAGAGAATAAAAGAATTCCAGGTTGATGAAGAAAGTAATGATAGATTTCTTTTTAGAAAATTGATAGGTGCTTATATTTCTGGCTTTGATTCAATTATTATAAAATCCAAAGGGAGAATGGCCCCTCAGTTAAGAAAAACAATAAGAAAATTTATCCAGACTACAATCGGTCAAGAAGTAGTCGAAGAGACAGATAACAAAGTTATCTTAAAAGATTTACTAAATCCCGCTGAAATGCCATTTCACAGATCTATAAAAAGAATGCATATAATGGTAAAAGGAATGTATGAAGATACAATAAATTCAATTAGAACACAAGACAAAAAACTAGGCGAAGATGTAATTCTAAGAGATAATGAAGTAGACAGACTCCACTGGCTTATAGCCAGACAAAATAATATTATTACTAGAAATGTAAACTTTGCTGAAAAAATGGGGATAACAATAGAAGAAGCAACAACATCATATCTAATTAGTAAAAGACTTGAAAGAATAGCAGACCATATAATAAAAATTGCTGAGAATTATCTTTCGATAATGGATAAAAAACTAGATGAAAAACTAAAAAACAAAATCATCAGTTCAGCAAAATTTTCAATAGATATATTAAATCAAAGTATAGGAGCTTACTCAAAGAAAGATATAAAAGAAGCAAACGAAAATATAGAACTACTCAAAAATTTAAATAAAAAATGCGATGATGTACAAAAAGATATTCTTAAACAAGAACCAATTGTTGCCTTGTCAGCGGGATATATTATAGAAAGTATTGGAAGAATCGGGGAATATGCTGAAGACATATCTGAAACTGTGATAAATCATTTAGTTGGTAAATAATAGAAAATTATTTTGCTATCATCGATCTGAGCCAATCAGCAACGTTTTCAGCGTGATCTGCTATTTCATCGACCCAATCTGCAATTTTTAAAAGGTGATAAACATCCATTGGATCAAGCTTCTTTTCGATTTTATAAACTCCTTTATTCATCTCACACTTTTTTTTATCTGCTTTATATTCGAGTTTATGAATTTTATAAATGAATTCTTTTGTCTGTTCACGTTCTCTTTTAACAAAACCAGTTTGAACTAAATCTCTAATGTTACAAACTGCTTCTTCCATAGCTTTTATTGTATCAAAAACAATATTTGCATGTTCTATAAAAATAGGCTGTAAATTTTCAGGAATCTTAGTATGCCTCATATCAAGCATTTCTGCAAGATTTTCTGCATGATCAAGTATAGCGTCTTGTTCTCTTAATGCCCATAAAAATTTTCCTTTATCCACAGGCATAAGAAGACTTGAAGGAAGATGATTTCTAATATTACCTTTGATTATATCTGCTTCATGTTCAATTTTCGAAATTTTTTTAGCAATATTGGTAAAATCCTTATAATTGCCCTTATAATAATTTAAGATGCTCTTGTGAAGAAGACCAATACCTTCTCGAACTTTACACATATGATTTACAAGTTGAAAAAAAGGTGTTTTACGTCTAAAAATATCTGATACCGGGGCTCTAAAATGATTTTTATCTTCCATTTATTATCACCTCTTTAGTTTCATCCTACAATAAATCTTAAGCATAAAAAAATTCCTATACATGTAATTGCAGCAACAGGTAAAGTCAAAACCCAAGATACAATTATCTTTTTAATTACACTAGTATCAATTGCTTCTAAACCACGAGCAAGTCCAACACCAATAACTGCTCCTACCACGGTGTGAGAAGTAGAAACAGGGAGAGTTAGTTTTGATGCAATAAGAACTGTTGTTGCAGCGCCAAAATCTACAGAAAAACCACGAGTGTTTGTTAGATTTGTGATTCTTCTTCCAACAGTTTTCATAACACGTTTTCCCCAAGTTATAGCACCAAACGCAATACCAATTCCACCTAAAGCTAATAACCAAATAGGTATCGATGCATTCAAACAGAATTCACCACTTTCTGCAATAGGAAGTATTCCTGCAACAGGCCCAATTGCGTTAGCAACATCATTTGCACCAATAGAAAATGCAACATAACATGAAGTAACAACCTGTAGTTTTCTAAAAATATTTTCAACAGTTAGATAATCCTCTTTTCTTTGCGCATGAATTTTTCTTAACAAAAATATTCCAATTATACCAACAGTAAATGAAACAAAAAAGGATATTGCTAAACTTAAGGGCAGAGATAGGTTTAAATCTTTACTTAATGGAGTTTTTAATAAAAAAGATGAAGAGATTAAAAAAGCTGTAGCACCAATAATCGCAGGTCCAACAATTTTTGCTGATTTAACAGGTTCGTCTTTAGCAAAAATTAGTTTTACAATAATTTTAAAAACAAAATATGCAATGATACATCCAAAAACAGGTGATAATATCCAACTTGCGGCAACTGAACCAATTTTTAACCAATTCACCGAGCTTATCCCACCTGCAATAATTCCAAAACCCATTAATGCACCAATTATTGAATGAGTTGTTGATATGGGCATTTCTTTCCAAGAAGAAAGAGTAGCCCATAATGCTGCTGCTAACAAAGCAGATATAAATCCCAAAACAAGTAAATCTGAAGATATAACATCTGTTTGTATTATTCCAGATTTAATTGTCTCTGTTACATTTGGCCCGACAAGAACAGCTCCTAAAAAAACAAGAACTCCTGCAATTATCACTGCTTGTTTGTGTGTTATTGCTTTAGCGCCAACTGCAGTAGACATAGAATTTGCAACATCATTAGCTCCTATGCTCCAAGCCATATAAAACGCAACTGCGCTTGCTCCGCCAATTATTAAAAGCGTTGTAGTCTCTATAACCCTACTCCTCCCATAAAACTAATTTGAATGTACATGTTGGTATATAGATTATATAGAAAAGTATTACGAAAAAATAAAGAAATTAGATTGTGTGAAAAGTATAGAGCCTATAGAGATTTAAAAAGTATTAGTTACTTTTAACTTTTACATTGTAATGTTTATCTTTTTTTTCAATTTTAAATTCTACATCTAAAAATTTTTTTACAAGCCAAATATTTGTTTCTGAATGATTACTTATTTTTCTAACAGTGCATTCTGATACACCATTTTTACATGCCAATGCCATATATGGAATTATTTGATCGAAGGCATAAAAATCAACATTTGATTCAGATGATATATCTTTAATTATTCTATCTATTGCTTTCTTTCCTACTTCTTCAGATGAAACACCCTTCTTTCCAATTACTGCTGAACCAATTACTGTGTCTTTAGTTTCAGACCAAAGAGTAACTCCAACTCCTGGAGAAAAAGAATCTTTTTTATCAACTTTTATTGATGTTTTTAAATCTTCGTTTATTGCTTGTTTTACTACCGAATGTTTAATTCTTTTACTAATGTGATCTGGTAATTTAGAGATATTTACTAAACCTTTAATTTCAGAAAAAATTTGATTGGACTTAACAATAAATGGTTTGATTTTTTCGACCTTTTCTATTTTTATTTCTGCTTTTCCACCACCTCTTGGATAATATCCTCTTTTAATTAGATTGTAGTCTACATTAATTCCCATTTTTTTTAATAAATTTAAAAAAACATTTGTAAAAAACTCCCAAGTTGGAGACCATTTAACATCTGTTCCACCGGTTAAATGTATAGTATTAGTTGAAGCAGATTTTAGGCATCCTAAAATAATTGACTGGAAAGCAAGTGTCATACTTCCAGCAGTATCAATATCAAACTTGAATTTTCCAGGCTTTATTTTACCTGGTTTAAAAACGATTTTCTTAGAACCAATTTCTAAACCTTTTACTTCTGCATTACACAGTTGCTGAACTATTTTAATAGATGAATAATGCTGATGTTTTATACCTGGATTTGGTCTATTTTTTCTAATATTATATATTTTTATAGATTTATTTGTTAAAACTGATAGACCTACAGCAGTTCTAAGAATCTGGCCTCCACCTTCTCCATGTGCTCCATCTATTTCTATCAAAAAATTTCACCTAATGTTTTCTAATGCCATTTTTACTGCTGCATTACAGAACATTTCTTTGTTTTTAATTCTATTTCCATTAAACTGAAATTTTTTAGCAATTGTTTTTTCTTCTGATGAAAAACCAATGAAAACTGTACCTACTGGTTTTTCTTTTGAGCCACCCGTTGGCCCTGCAATACCCGTTGTAGAAACTGCTATATCAACACATGAATTTTTCCTTGCACCTTCTGCCATTTGTTCAGCAATTATCTTACTAACCGCCCCGTATTTTTTAAGATCTGATTCTGATACACCTAAAAGTTTAATTTTTGCCTTATTACTGTAAGTTATTAGACCTCTGTCAAAATAATCTGAGCTTCCTGAGATATTTGTAAGATTACTTGCAATCAGACCTCCCGTTGCTGATTCTGCTGTAGCAATAGTTAGATTTTTTTCTTTGAGTGCTTTAGATAAATCACTTAAATTTTTTTTATCAATCAAACTTAATTCCTCTTTATTCTAAATAATATTACATGTTAAAAAGTTTACAATAATAGAAAAAAATTCGAAATCATTATATAATATCCTTATAATGCAAGGTCAAAATACATAAAATATATATTCTATATAAAATATAGAGAAATTGAAGTGGGAGGATAGAGAAAGTGAAGAAAAAAATAATTATTGTAATGTTAGCAATGGCACTAGTGGTAGGAATACTAAGCGGTTGTGTCGAAGAAGAAACACCAACAAATAATGCACCAGAAGCTTCATTTACTTATGAGGTCGATAGTGAGACAAATAATGTAACTTTTGATGCTACCGATTCAACAGATGAAGACGGAGACGAATTAACTTACTCTTGGGATTTTGGTGACGATAACACAGGTACAGGAGCTACTGTTATTAATCATTATATAGAAAATGGTACTTACACAGTAGTTTTAACTGTTAGTGACGGAACAGATTCAGATACTGCCACCGAAACAATTGGAGTAAATGTAGTAGAGCCAAATGGCCCAAGTGCAGGATTTACATATGAACCAACAACGGCTATAAACAATACTGAAGTTAGTTTCATGGATAATTCTACGAAGGGCGATACAAATATAACCTCATGGGAATGGGATTTCGGAGATGATACTACAAATACAACACAATCCCCAACTCACACCTATACATCAACTGGTAACTTCACAGTTACATTAACTGTTACAGATGAAAATGAATTGACAGATACAGCTACTGAAACAATAACAGTTGAGGAAGCAGCAGAAAACTAATTTTATTTCTGCAGGATTTTTTCCTGCAAATTTTCTTCTTTTTTTAAAATTTTTTGACTATAACAACATTAAATATTATATAGGTAAATCCTTATGCACATCCTAAAAAATAATTAGTCCCGTAGTGTAGCGGTCAATCATTTTGGCCTTTGGAGCCAGAGACCCCAGTTCGAATCTGGGCGGGACTACTAATTTTTTTTAATCTATTAATTTTTGAGAAAGTATATTTCCTAGAATTTCTTGAAAAGTATTGTAAAACCTTTCTAAAAAGTTTAAAATCAAAATATCTTTTGTTTTGGTAGTTGTTTTCATAGATACAGAAAGTGATACAGATTCATTAGGTTCATTTTGATTTACAATTTTTATACTTCCAGTGTAGTTACCATTTTTTTCATTTGGTGCAGTTATCTCAATTAATACCCTCTCAGGTCCTCCTTCTTTTTTTATATCTTCACCATTTGTTTTTGAAAAACTCCATTCGCCCCACTTTGGATAATCTACTATTTCCCAATCAAGGCATGATAAATCTTTACCCGTATTTTCTACAAAGAGTTCTGTTGTAACTTTTGAACCAGGTTTTATATCTTTTAATTCTAAAGTTCCATATGCATTTATATCTGGATCAGTAGGGTTCCAGGGGTTAGAAAGACCCTTTATACAAAAATTAGCTGTTTTGAACCATTCCGGGTTGCCAAGGAGTGTATAATATAAATCCTTCCATTTGCCATCTTTTAGATAATAACTTTCAGAGGGGTTTGCTGATGATTCTACTATTGTATTTGAAATAGGTTTGGTGATTAATAGAACGGGAATTTCAGAGGTTCTATCAAATGGTTGACCTCCCTTTGAAAGATAAAGTTTAATATAGAAATCATCACCAAGTGTTAAACCTACTTTCTGAGATAGTTTTACTGTGTGAAGTCCTCTATAATCAAATGATCCACTTTTTGATGATAACAGATATTTTAGATTTCCTTCTTCAAATCTATCATAGATTTCAACAGTATAATCAACATCATCATCTGCTGTAAAAAAACTTACACCTTCAAGAATTGAATTGTCTTTTGATTGAAATTTATTAAAAGCAGTATTGATATCTTCTTTTGTATCGCGCCAGCCATGGTAATCATGATAATAGATATCTTCATATTCTATTAAATCAACATCTTGGAAGGATACTGCTCCCATTTCAGGGTGCCTACCACCGTGTTTATCGTAATAGGATATCCAAAAATAGCCACTTTTTCCCCATCCAGGGCCCCAGCTGTTTTTAATTAACCATGCACCAGCTCCATCTGGGGCTTGTGTCTTTTTTTCATCATCCCATCCTACAATTGCTACAGCGTGATTTGGTTCCATTGGGTCATCAGGTGGTTGGTAGTGAGTATAATCCTCGTTTATAAATTGACTATTATAACAAAGACAGGTTCCAATTACTCCGTGCTCCATTACTTTTTGTTTTATAATTTCAATATTTGCAAGGTTTTCACCAACTGTGTACCATTCAATATTTTTTGGATAATATATATGAAAATCAGGATTAGTTCTTTGTGGAGGGGCTGCATAGCTTTGTCCATCACGGTCTCTTACTGCACCTTCGCCTCTAGACAAATAAGCAGATGCAACAAGATAGTCTCCACCCATATGAACGGTTAGACCTCCGCTTTGTTCTTCTAAATCGTCATTATTGAATTCATTGAATCCATTCCACCAGTCAAGATGATATTCAGCTAGATTTGGTTCGCCTTGTTCAGCGTTTTCATCCCAGGTATCTGTCATCAATAGATTTCCTTCAAGTGATGCCATTACTCCATGCGTCCAGCAGGTTCCACCTTGTTGATCTTTAACTGCTGTTACATAATTTTTCCCTTGATAATCTCTTAAATCAAAACTCGTCGGCAGATTACTATTATTATCTTTATTTATAGACATACCAGTTACAAAAGGAGTTGTTAAAAATAGAGATGACATTACTAATATTAGGATTTTAGTTATCTTATTTTTCAAATTTATATGCCTCCACCTTAATCTAATAAAACAAATATTAACAATAGTTAATATGTTTTTTGTATATAAATTTTGGTCTAACAAAAGTAGTTCCGAAAGTAGAATTTTTATTTTACGGCTGAGAATACTGCGTGGACTGGAACTTTAGTGTAATGGCCCGCAGATGATTAATTGGATATTATCTACTTGTAAATATTGTCATGATGATCAAAATCATCGAACATAATTAGATTTTTATCTTTTTTATATTGAAATACAAGTATGAAATGACCAATATGTACACGTTTTGAATCTTTCACATTGTATCTAAGATTCTTGTAATGCTCAATATCTTCAGAATGTATAACTTCATCAATTTTTTTCAAAATCTGATTATACCGACTCTCATCTTTTTTAGACAACTTGTTAAGGATTTTTTCTAGATTTTCACTTACATCAAAATTGTACACTATTTACACCTTTTAACTTGTTGCTTTTCTTAATTCTTCAACAGATTTATATCGGGTGTATTTACCTTTTCTGATTTTTTCTAATTTTTCAATGTATTCAGGTCTTAGTTCTGGTTCTAAAAAAGCAGATTCATATTTTTCTATGATATATTCAATTGTTTCACTTTTATCTTTAAATCCATATTTTGCTTTTATGATATTTAGAACACGATTCGAACGATCCCTAATCTTTATAACAGCTTGTACCATATTATTCCATGTATATATTAGTATATGTCATATATATAAATGTTCCCTTAAAAACAGATAAAAAGAGTTTATTCTTTGGCATTTTTTTACATTCGAATGTACTTAACAATAGTAGGTTTAAAGGTGTACTAAAAAAGGATTAAAAAACCAATTATTTTATAATTTTAGATTATATCATAATAAAAAAAAGGTTTTTTTATAATCCCTTCATCATGTTTCTCTTATGAAAATAACTAGATATCGATAAGAAAACACAACTAAAAATTATTAACGCTAGAATATCAAAGGCTACTGGTAACACAGATATACCATCAAAACCTGCATGAAACAAATCAACAAGATATGTAAGAGGAGAGAAATATGTAAGAACCTTTGCTATTCCTTGTAGTTCCTGTATTGGAATAAAAATACCACTTATAAATATCAATGGAAATCGTATCAAACTGGAAAACATCATTATATGAGATGGAGAGCGAACTGAGGGTGATGCTAAAGCTACACCTAATGATGCAAAACATAATGTTCCTAAGATCAAAGCAATTGCAATAATTAATACATTAATTATTGAAAAACTTAATAAAAAGCCTGCAGCAATAATAACAAGAGATGTAACTATTATTCCATATATTGCCCCTGCTAAAACATCCCCCAAAATTATTGTATGAATACTTACTGGAAAAGATAACAACCTTTCATATGTTCCTGCTTGTTTCTCCCAAGGAGTAATCAATGGACCTACTGATGAAGAAGTAAAAAACAATGCCATGGCAAGAAAACCAGGGAAAAAAACTGTTATATCAATTTTTCTTCCCATGTAAAACGATGTAAACATAAAAAGTGGAAACAAAAGCCCAAAAATAACTACTGGTGCTTTTTTATAATAGATTTTTATGTTTTTCTCAGCGGTAACAATAATTCCTTGTAAAAAAGGTAACATGCTTATTTTCCCCCTTTGGTGAGTCTAACAAATGCTTCTTCAAGACTTGGTCCACTTATAGAAAGTAAAACAATTTTCAAATCTTTTTTTACTGCGAGAGACACAATGTATTTGATTAATTTATCGGGATCTTTAGTATAAAAAACCCATTTATCTCCACTAAGTTCAGTTTTTAAGATACATTCAGATTTAAACAAATCTTTTTTAACCTTTTTATCAAAGGAAACTTTTATCGATTGTGTTTTATCAAAAGTTTTTTTCAGTTTTTCAGGTCTATCAATTGCTACAATAGTGCCGTTATGAATAATACATACCCGTTCACATAACTTGTTTGCTTCTTCGATGTTGTGAGTTGTTAAAAATATTGTACAACCTTTTTTGTTCATATCATTTATTATTTTAATTATCAACCGGCGGCTTTGAACATCAAGGCCTTCAGTTGGTTCATCTAAAAAAAGAATATTTGGATCATGAATAATGGCACAGGCTATACTAACTCTTTGTTTCATTCCTTTTGAAAAAGTTCGTACAGAATCATTTCTTCTTTCATATAATTCAAGAATTGAAAGAAGTTCATTAGCTTTATCTTCCAACACCTTTTTTGATAGCCCATAGTATTTTCCAGCAAGAATTAGATTTTGTTTTGCAGTGAGATCAACATAAACATTTCCCATCTCAGGGATAACACCCATCATCATTTTTGCATCTATTGGGTTATTTTTCATATCTATATTTTTAATTGAAACATTTCCTGAATCAGGTGTAAGAATGCCGGTGAGTAAACGAATTGTTGTAGTTTTTCCAGCACCATTAGGGCCAAGAAAGCCAAAAACCTCCCCTTCTTCGACATTAAAACTAACATTGTCTACAGCTGTAACAGGTCCAAATTGTTTTTTCAATTTTTCTGCTTTTATTGCTGTCATGTATCTTATTTCTCCTTTGGTAAAAGATTTATAACAATTTTTTTAGTTTTTAATTTCCAAATCTTTTCAGGTGCTCCCCCGCCTTCCTCTTTATATTTATCTACCTCAATTATTCCTGCTTTTTTAAGCTCTGAAAGATGATAATAAAGACCTGATGAAGTAATGTTTTCATTGTTTTTTAAAAGAAAATCATATATCTCTTTCGTACTCTTTTTTTCTTCTCCGATAAATTGGATTATAATCCATCTTGTAGGGCAGTGAAGTGCACTTACATATTTTTTTAGCGGATTTGGTTGGCAATTGCAATCACACATAAAATTCACCACAATATTATAGTAAAAAACTGTAATATTACAATTATATTTATACTTTTCCTTTTTCAAGATAATAATTGAAAAAATTAAAAATGGTATTTATTTTTTACCAGAGATTAATACCCCAAAACCGAAGGGCCATAATAATTCCAATGGTAATAATTATTATTCCAAATATTCTCTGCATCCATTTACCAGCAGTTACATATTTATTTCCAAGTTTACCGCGAACCGTATTAGTAACAGCGCATAGAGGAATAATTGGTACTCCATGACCAAGGCCGAATACAAATAATAATAAACCACCCATAATAAGAGAAATTTCTTGTGTAAGTGTGAGAATAAATACTGGCATCATCAATCCCATTGCACATGGCGCCCATCCAATGGAAAATAGTATACCCAAAAAGAATGCTCCAAGATAAATAGATTTTTTACTTAACTTGAAAAACAGATTTTGCCCTTTTTCCATCATTTTAGAGCTTGTCTCTTTTTTTGTTTTTATTTTGATGAATTCTTTTAATGGTTTGAAAATATTTATACCGAGGATAACAAGTACTATTCCGGATATTAGATAAAACAAGGCCGAAGCTTCGATAAAGATGCCTACCGAAGAGAGACCCAACCCAAAGAAGAAAAATACAATGGCCATTCCTAAGGTAAAAATTATACCGATCCAGATCCCTTGAATTGAAATATTTTTATAAGTTTTTCCGGATTCTTTCTGCAATGAACCCACATAAGAAAGCATTGCAACCAGTAAAGCAATAGAACAGGGAGTTAATGCAGTGAGGATACCTAAAATAAATATTCCAATAAATGTGATGCTCTCATCATCACTGACACTACGCCCTTTAAATGATTCCCATTTTCCTTCTGTTATTTGTTGAACATCTTGTGTAAGAGATTCATTACTTTGAATGCCATCAATAGGTCCGGATCCCATACGATATATGTGATATATACCAACGATACTTTGATTCATATCAATAAGTACAAGACATGGGTTGGAAAATGCACCATCAACTGTCCAATATTTTTGATATTGATTAGCTACAGGAAATGGAGAAAAATCTTCAACCCAATGCCAACTTATATTTACATTAAAATCTCTTTCCGTCATTTCTTTTCCGGTTACTGAATATGAATTCTTCCTGATGTTGATGGTAATTACAGTAATATTTTGATTATAATCAGCTAGTTTTTTAAGTTCAACAATCTGGCCTTTCATCTCCTTAAGACACTCGATACAGACGGGTTCTTCCACCTGTGTGAAATGAAGAACAATAACATTTCCTTGGTAATCACTTAATGAAAATTCAACTCCATGTTCATCAGTAGCTGTAAAATCAGATGCAGGTTTAAACTCGTTTTGATCAGCTGAAACAATTGGTAAAAAAAATGATAAAATAACTACGGTCAACAGAAATGAAAAAAGAAAGTTGTATTTACATTTCATTATATCTCCTCCTTGTTAATATTATGGTAATATATTGCATCTTTAATCCAAGTTTCAAGATCTGCATTACTTACTTTCATATCATTTGGTGCCTCCCATGTATGCCACCCAATCTTTACCTCGCCGTTATCTTTTACATAGGTGTATAAACCAGTGAGAGCAATGTATCCGGGTGACCCGGTTGGATCGTACTTGTATACTTCATTTGCCTTTTGCGTGATATCTGCTGGTGCATTTGAAACAGCATCAAGATCATAGAATTTCACATATTCGTCGTATTCTTTTCCAAAATCTATCACCCGTTCCGCTTGATCATGACAACCAGCACAACCCGTAATATGAACAACAAATAGTACAGGTTTATTCTTTATATCATTAACAATCCAATTCAAATGATCGACTTCAGAACCACTTTGAGGATTACTATCAGGGTATGTTATCCAGAAATCATCAGCTCCATTACTAACACTATGAACCGGCGTATAATCATCAAGCCAATCAGAATTATCTGAATTTTCACCTGCTCCATTATTATTTTGGTCATTCGAAGGCCCAGATAAAACAAAAAACGCAGCAGTAGCAATAACTATCATTATAACTAAAATAATTGCAATTGTTCTAAAAGAAAAATTCATCGATTTTTTCTGTTTTTTTCCTTTATTATGTAAAACCTTAATAGATGATTCATCAACATCCTTTATTTTTTTATCATGTACATTCTTCAAATGAGCAGCAATATTTTCTTTTTTAAGTTTTGTTTCACAGTCGGGGCAAACAACCCATGTATCTTCGTTTTTTCCTTTACTCATTATTTGTACCTCATTTTTTTAGTTTTTCTAAAGTTTTTTCAATTACTTTATTAATATCATTAATATCCATCATGATATCATTGTTTTTTTTGCAGTTTTATACCAGCAAGACAATATATTTTTCCATGGCTAAGAGTAGTAAGATTTTTAGCAGCCTCATTTGCTATCTGACCAACATTTGAACCACCAGAACAAGGGAAAACAAATATTTCTTCTGATTTACAATTACATTTATCTTGAGTCACAAGTATCCTCTTCATGATCTATTTTCAATATTTTAAAAACAGCTCTTCGAATTAATTCTCCAGGAATCTCTTCATAGGTTTTTCCTTGATATTCAATAGTTCTACAATAAGCATCAGAACCAGTTATACATGAACATGACTTACAGTAATTCTCATCAATTGTTGCATCTGAAAGAATTTCCTCAAGAGGTATAGCATTAATTAATATTATATTTGGCTCTTTTATTTCATTTTCTGATAGCTTTGTCTCTTTAAAATTTATTTTGATACCTTCCGGTTTTAATTCATTTTTTAATTCATTTATAACTTGATTGATTGTTTTTCCTGTTTTTGAACAACGAAGACAGATGCTGTTTTCTATATCTAGGTGTTTCCATTCAATACATAAACTTTTCATTTAAACCAACTTATTTTGGACAACATTGAACATTGTTTTTCATAAGTTCCTTGTAATCAGAAAGAACATCATGCACCCAGCAGTCATCATTACCAGCACTTTCACGAAACACAAGTGCCATAATATAAGCAAGCTCTTTTAGTGTTGCACCTGCTTCAAGCGCACCTTTGAAATGCTTACGAACACAAGGAGCAGAACGTCCTTTTATAGCCATTGCAAAACAGATGAACTGATAGGTTTTTTCATCGATCATTCGTTTTTCTTTATACATTTCATCAATTTTATCAAATTCTTTTGAAAACTCTGGAAACCATTCCTCAAGTATTCTCATAAATATATCATCTCCTTAATTTAACAATTTTTTAATTTCATCAGCACTAGGGACATGCCCTACAATTTTTACATCTCCGTCAACAACTACTGCTGGTGTCATCATTATACCACGATTGACAATTTCTTCTAAATCTTCAACTTTTTTGATTTCTACATCTTTACCAAGTTCGTCAACAACCTGCCTAACTATTTTCTCAGTTGCCTTACATTTCGGACAACCTGTACCTAAAATCTCAATTTTCATCTTTTATATCACCTTTTTAATTAATTTTCTAACACTCTCTTCAATCTGATCTCTAATATTTCTATAAAAATCAATATTTTTTTTCCTTTGGATCTTCGATATTCCATTCAATAGTCTTATTTTTTGGTGTTATCGGACAGCCATCCACGCAACCCATTGTAACAATATAATCAAACTCGTTATTCATCTCAAAAGACAAATTTTTTGGTTTATTATTTGCAATATCAATTCCTATCTCGTTCATAACCTTCACAGCAACAGAATTAACAGTTTCTGAAGGTTGAGTTCCAGCGCTATCTGCAAAAGCATTCTTTGTAAAATTATTGAAAAAACCTTTCGCCATCTGACTACGACACGCATTTTCTATACATACAAACAATACCTTTTTCATAAACTTCTTCAACCCGCTATCATGCCATAAACAAAACCAACAATTGTAGCAACAATTATCACTAAAGCAAAATACACCAATGCTTTTTTCTTACCCATAACTTTTGTAATAACAATCATATTAGGAAGACTCAATGAAGGACCAGCAAGAAGAAGTGCAAGAGCTGGGCCGCCACCCATAATACCTGCACTATAACCAAATAAATCACCAACTATAGCAACCTCAAGAAGTGTTGGCATATATAAAATTGCACCAATAACTGATGCAAAGAAACATGAAAAAATATCGTTTCCTCCGATATAAGGCGCAACAGCAACACCAACTGCATTAGCAGGATCAGCGCCAGGGATTAGATACGCAGCAACACCGCCGATAATTCCTACAATAAAAACACCAACAAGAAGAATTGGAAATATCTTTTTTGTAAGATTCCAAGTTTCTCTACCCCATTCTTTTACTTCATCACGCTTATAATAAAAAATGAGAAGACCCGAAACAATCAGTGTTAGAATATAAACAATAGCAAGTTTTGGAACCCAAGGAATATAACTACTACTTGCTGCACCAATAACCAAAATTAATACAAGAGATACAAAAAATAAAAGCGAGATCCAAATGGGACGTTTATTCTCTTCACCCTCTGTTTGAGTTGCAAATATATTATTATCTTTGTTCTTGTTCTCTCTTTCTTCTTTTCTAAAGATAAATGACATCGCCAGGCCGATAAGAATGGCCATAAGAACAGCAGAAACCGCTCTTGCAAGGCCAATATCATAACCTAGGACTTGTGCGGTTAGAACTATGGCAAGAACATTTATTGCTGGTCCTGAGAAAAGAAAAGCTGATGCCGGACCGATACCAGCACCGCGTTTATAAATCCCGGTAAATAATGGTAGAACCGTGCAGCTACACACTGCAAGAATGGCACCCGACACAGATGCAACTGAATATGAAATATATTTTTTAGTATTCGCTCCAAAATATTTCAAAATACCTTTTTTAGATACAAAAACAGCTATTGCTCCTGCGATAAAAAAAGCTGGAATAAGGCATGTAAGAACATGTGTAGAAAGATAATCAAGAAGCATTTCAAAGCCTGCAATGATTATATCAATGGGGTTCATTGTTTCATCTTCCTCACTATTTTTATAACATCAAAAATTTTTTTATTAGAAGATTCAACTAAAATATTTGTTTTATCTCTGTTTTCAGAGATTAAACCAGCGTTTTTTAGTATTTTTATATGATGTGAAACATTAGGTTGAGATTTTTTAGTAATTGGAATAATTTCGCAGATACACCTAGGTTTATTTTTTACTGAATTAAGAATTTTTAATCTTGTTTGATTATTTAATGCCTTAAAGATGTCAACCTCATTCATCAAAAAAGCATAATTATATTCAAATATTTAAATATTGCCATATAGTTATGTTTTAAAAATACGTTTTACTTTGTCTATAATATTATAAATCTCTTCATTTGAAATTTTTATCATAATCCTTGTCCCATTCTTACGCTCATCAACAATATCTGCATTTTTCAAAATCTTCAAATGCTGAGAAACATTAGGCTGAGACTTACCAGTATAAGGAATAATTTCACATATACACTTCTCACCACTCCTAACACATTCAAGAATTTTTAAACGAGTAGGATCAGCAAGCGCCTTAAAGACAGTAACCTCATTCATTAAAAATTGATAAGAATATTCTTATGTTTAAATATTACTATATTCTACATTCTATTTTTATAAAATTTAATCCTATATACCTCCAAATCTGCTTAACAATAAACAAAAGAGAACCTATGTTTAAATTCAATGGAAAATTATTCATTTATATTTTAAAATAGTAAGTAATTTTAAATAAGATATCTGTATTTAGGGAAAAATAATCCATATGCTCCCGTGGTGTAGTCCGGCCAATCATTCTGGCCTTTCGCAGGTTTTTTAAACCTGAAGATAGCCAGCTACACGGGTTCGAATCCCGTCGGGAGCATACCTTTCTTTTCCCGTTGTTTCCATTCGAAACAAAGGTTTTTGGGTGTGTTTTTGATTTTAAGCCATTTTCCTGTTCCATTGTTGGTTTTTTATATTTCTTAAAATGGAATTTCAGGATGGCTTTAATCCAGTCATAGTTTGCATTTCGATAGTATCGTTTTGCAAATCGAACATATTCTTCTGTTGTGCTTACTTTGTCATGCCCGAGCCATTCTTTGACATCCCATATATCCCATTTTTTTGTATCAACCTTGCTTTTGATTAATCGACCAACAGCACACCAATGTCTCATAACGTAGGGATGATAGTAGTTCCATACTGGTTTTACTCGTTGGTTGATGTATTTTCTCATGTAATCAACGGTGAATGGTCTTCCGTTTGGTTGTAGGTAGAGGTAATCGTTACTTTGTTGGTTTTCTACTTTGCATCGCCAGTGTTCAATCCAGTTTTTCATGCTTTTTCTTCGTGGATTTATCATCATTTCTTTTTCCGGAAATACTTGTCGTGGTTGTCTGTTCTTTTTTGTTTCAGTGATAATGATGTATCCATCATCAAGAAACACATCTCTTGTTTTTTGTATGACGAGTTCACTTGGTCTCCATCCAATGAGAAATCCATGCATGAGTAAGTATTGAACGAGAGCGTTTTCGTAGAGATCTTTTGCGTATTTGTGTTGGATCATTTCGTAAACAGTGTTTGGGAGTGGTATGATTTTGACTTTGGGTTTCGGTGGACTTGGTGGAATATATCCCCAAAGGTTGGCATCGATTCCATATGCTTTAGCAAAGGTTTTGATGGTTTTCCATTCGTTTTTAATTTGATGTTTACCTCGTTTATTTTCGTATTCAACATATTCTTTGTGTTCAAGATAGGCAATGATTTGGTTTGGGTTGAGATCAAACCAGTTAACAGGGAAGATGTCATGGTTTGCCATCTTTTTTGCAAATCTAAGTCGATCGTTGATGGTGCGTTCGTTTTTTCGGTATTTGAAGATCCACCAATGTTTGATTGCATCAAAGAGTTCTTGCTGTGTTTCATAATCATTTGGATTGATGATATATGGATTGTTTATTTGTTCAACATCTTTTTTTTGTTGTGTTACATAGCCATAGTCACCCATGTCCTCCCCATCCATTTGAGGTTGTTGGTTGACATGGTTTTGGCTTCTGTTTTCTAAAAATGGTTTGCATTCTTGTTTTTTACCTCCTACCAATTTTTTTGAATTGGTTAAACCTACATCAAGATTTTTGTTAAAAAAGGTGATCTTCGTTTGGAAATTATTGTTGGAAAAAGATTTATAATCAACTGCTTCTTTAATCTCGCTTGGGGCTGTGATACTCATTCTATCATGGCTCCCGGCTGCTAGGGTGTTGCCGCACTCTAGTGGCCATTCATTTACACCAATATATAAAAATATAATAGTTTTATTATATTTTCAAAAATGCTAATGTTTTTCTCCTTATAAATATGTTTGAAGAGGTAAGTGAAAGTATT
>CAZFFN010000113.1:0-3845 GCA_964518165.1 uncultured Thermoplasmatales archaeon | reverse complement strand
ACAATAAATTTTGAAAAACAAGAATTTAGAGAAGGAGAGCCAATAGAATTAACTGTTACTCTGACAAATAATGGTGCAGAGGCATTAAAAATTCAAGATCTGGGCTTAGAATACAGAACACTTGATTTGATAATAAAAACACCTAAAAATATAAGGATACACTACATCGGATCTACAATAAAAGGTTATCCTCCTGTTGTTGAGTTAAAACCTGGTGAAAGCACTGAGATTATAATCGATTTAAATAAGATAGAGCTGGGAAATGAGAAAGGACCTGTTACACTTGATGTACAAGGTAACTATTTGATTATAGCTAAATATGCAAGTGTAAATAACCAAGAAACAGATAATGGGTTCTGGCAAGGATCGTTAATCTCGCAGATAAAGCATTTTAGTATTATATAATGAAATTTTATATAAAACACAATTTCTTCTTTTTTTCTTATAAAATATAAAAAATGTATTTTTTGTAAAATTATGTTTTTTCAAAGATAAATGATAAAAAAGGTAATATTTATATAATAAACTATATATACTATAAATTATAAATATCTAATTGTAGGTATATATCTAACATTAGATAACAATATATAATTACCTGGGGAGTATTTAAAATGCAAAAAAAATTAAATAAAAAAAATGCTGTTTTTAATCATTCAAACATTAAGAATATATTAAGTATATTTGTTGTTGCATCTCTTATTTTAACTTCTACTTTGTCTGTTGCAACGATTAATAATCTTAATAATGTAAGATCAGGTAATTCTGGTGATGTAAAGTATAACGATATTAGTTATTCTTATAATGATTATTCTAGTGATGGTGTTTCTTTTGTTGGTAATCTAGGCGATGTTGATGCATTTAGTTTGTTGCCTGATGAGGGTCAAGAAAAAATTCTTAGTGGTAAAAGTAATCTAGAAGATTTAAGAGATAAAACTAGTAAGCGTATTGATGCGCTTAAGGAAAGATTATTTGAGCGTCTTGGTGCAAGGTCTTCTAGTTTTCCTTTGCTTAGTAGGTTGTTTGGTGTAGAATCTTCTTCTGTTGTTGATGATGTGGTTGAGTCTTCTTCTGATGATGAGCAGTTGGATACAGGTGTTTTAGCATCTGAGCAGGATTCTGATTCTGTATTATTTGGTGCTTTGAGTGATGAAGGCGGTATTGATTCTGGTGAGGGTAATATCACTGTGATTCTTGAGTCTGGTCATATATCTTTTATGGCTAGTTGTTCAGGGGAACTTAATATGATTTTGGATATTAATGGAACTGTTGTTACTATTATTGGTTCGTTTGTACTGGGTACTACTTCAGAATTGGTATATATTGAATTTTTATGGAATCTTTCTGAGGGTTATTTTGAAATAACAACTGATGGATATTTAGAGTTCTCTAATCTTTATTTAAATATTGATGATAGTATTGTTTTTGTTACTAGTTCTCTTATTTTGGATGCTTATGGTCATATTATGATTGATCAAGATGGTTTTGAGGGTGATATTTATTTTGATGGTGTTCTCGCACTTGAAGGTTTAACTTTTGATGTTAATCTTGATTTGATGGGTGGTAATGTTTCTCTTGGTGGTAGTTTTGATTTTTCTGGTATGGCTGTTGCTGATGGTTTTGGTATTTCTTGGGATGAATTTGGTATTACTGCAACTGGTGATTTTGTCAGTGGTTCTGAGTTAAACATTCATGATTTTAGTTTGAAATTTAATGGTATTTTTATTAATGCTGATTTTATTAGTCTTCATGGTTCTGCTGTTTTTGAGTTTACAGAAAATGATGGTGTTGTTTTGTGTGGTATTACTTCTAGTAATCTTGTAATTGCGGGTTTGTATCTTGGTTTTGGTGATTTTGGTGTTTCTGTTGATACTGTAACTGTTAATGGTGCTGTTTCTCTTGAGCTGCAAATAGTTGATTCTGAGCAGTATATAACTCAGGAGGAGGGTCATATTCGTATTGGTGGTTGTTTTTCACTTGGTGTTGATACTGTGCTTGATGTTGATGGTACGATTGTTCAGATTAAAGGTGTTTTTAGGCTGTATTATGGTTATGTTGATATTTTGTGGAATAAATCAGAGGGTTTTTTAAAGATTAGTGCAACCTGCATGGTTGAGATTGATGATTTTGAAATTTCTATTGATGATGGTTGGGTTAATCTTGGCTGGGATGATTTTGTGATTTATCAGGATGGTTATTTGCTTGCTGAGCGTCTTGATGATTTGGATGATTCTGTTAGTTTGGTTCTTGAGGGTTGTTCTGAGATTGCAGGTATTTATTTTAGCGGCTCTATTGGTGATTTTTCTATTGATTTTTCTGTTGGCTCTATTTTGTTTATCGAGGGTTCTTTGTTTGAGGTTACTTTGTTTAATAATTCGGTTGTAATGGATCTTGATGGATCTATTGGTTATGGTATTATTATTCATGATC
The DNA here is from genome assembly GCA_964518165.1 of uncultured Thermoplasmatales archaeon. GTDB lineage: Archaea > Thermoplasmatota > E2 > DHVEG-1 > DHVEG-1 > CAYZTD01. The sequence continues at coordinate 1,415 of CAZFFN010000113.1, read as the reverse complement.
TTACTTTTGTTGTGATGGGTATTGATATTAGTATTAATTCAATCATTGTTTTAGGTTCCTGGCATTTATTGTATAGTGATCAGGTTCTTGAAATTGAAACTGATGGTTTTATTGAAATTCTTGGTCTTTCTGTTTCAGATGCTGCTGGTGGTTTGGGTTCTACAATGCTTACCGCAGGTTGTATTGTTGCATCTGGTGAAACTGAGATAAAAATTGTTGATGGAAAAGTTATTTTTGCAACTTATGATATGGATGCTTTTTTAAATATAGGTCTTCCTGGTTTGGGTACTGCTAATGTTGAGCTTTATGGTGATGCAAGGCTAGTTGTTGATTTGATAAATGGTACTGTTTTTGGTAGTATCGATGGTTATGGAAATGTAGTTTTTACAGGTATGAATTTGCTTGTTCATGGATCTTTTAATGGTCATGCTGATTTTAGTTTAGTTGGTGATGTTTTAACTATCTCTGGTAGTCTTGATGCAGGCATTACTACAACCATGGGTCTTCGTATGGCTCTTTTAAATAATTTTAATATCGGTATGAAGGTTGGTGTATCAGGTTATGTTAGTTGTGGTGTTACTGCGGTTCTTAATTTGACCACTGGGGAGTTTCATTTGGAGGGTGGTTGTATTATAGTGGTTCTTGTACATGTTTCACAGATTTCTGGTTATGGTGAGAATGTTTGGTTAAATACCGATGGTTTTTATCTTAGCATAGATGAAATTTTAGTTGATTTAAGGGAATCAGATATTTATGCATGGGTTTGTATGCACATATCACTACCTAGTATGAGTACATCTATGAGCAGTCCTGTTATATGGGGTAATGTACAGGGGTTTGCAGAGATAAATGGTATTCATTTTTACACAAAGAAAAAAGATGTAGATTCGCCAGTACATACGATTTCTGTTGACTATATCTATTTTGATGCCGACTTTATAATTCATCCAAGTGTCATAAATCTTTACGATCCTTTTGGAAGTTCAAACATATATATTGAAGGTAGTTTTGGTTTATCAGTTGAAGGTTTTGAATATAGTTATCTTGCAGGCAATTCTTCTGCGCCTACAACTGTTACTATAAGTATTGGTGAGATAATTTTTGAGTCAGGTCATTTAGATATTTTCTTGCAGGGCTCTGAGATTAGGATAGATGGTGCTGGTACTTATCTTCAATTTATTAATTTTGATATAAGTGGGGAAATAACTCTTGAAGAAGGTTCTATTGTTCCCACAGGTCATATCGATCTTATTCAGTTTGCATCTGAGTCTTCATCATTTACAGTTTATTATAATTCAGAAGGAACTGAAAACGGCGAGGAACTTATAATCGTCGTTGATGGTGGAGACGGGCTCATTAATATCGAGGGAGTGGAGAATCTTGGAGCAACGCTTTATGATGCTGATGGAAATCCT
>CAZFFN010000112.1:0-2556 GCA_964518165.1 uncultured Thermoplasmatales archaeon | reverse complement strand
CCTGTTTTAATTATTTCTTTCAATCGGTCAATAGAGCAAGCATGTAATCCAAGAGATTCCATTGTTCTTCCTGATTTCCAGAAATCTATATCAAATATATGAGATGCCTGATTAATGATTAATTCGCAATTTGTAGTATCAACATCAAATATTTTACCTAAGGAAGCATATGGCACTAAACCTGTGGGAATATCCTCAAAAATATATCGATGATAAATGGTTTTTGGAGCATCGATGGAAGAATAACTTTGATTATGAATCAAAGCATCATACAATTTCTCTGCTTTAACACCATAAGTCTGTTGCATCCATTCTAAAATTGAAATTGTTTTTACCGCAAGAACATTTGCAATCGCCAGTCGTTCATTATCTATTTTTTCTAAAAATCTTGCAATAGTTGGAGATATAGCATCATAATAGTACTTAAAAAAACTATTCGGATGTTCAATCCAACCAATATTAAATAAAGTCGGAGTTGGATGAAGAACTGCACCAATATTTGAAAGTCCTGTCACCAAAGTATCATCAACAGCCAAAATATTTGGAAAAGCAGATCGAAGTTCAGTTGTTATTAAATCAATTTTTTTTGAAGGAAGGGATGCTATCCATAAATTCTTTTTCTCAGCTAAAATATCAACAAGCCCGTTTCGAATTACACGAGCAGTATGAAATGTTGACTGACTCTCAACAACAACAATATCTTCATCAACATTAAAATCTCTTAAAGTTTTTAAAAAATGAAACGCGCCAAAAGTTCTACCCGGACATAAAACAATTTTGTGCTGTTTATCTAGAAATGGTGCCAATTCATGAGCAACATCTTCATGAGCCGAAGCAGGGGTAGTAACAATAATGTAATCAACATCTTTAACACACTTTTTAATATCCATAGATAATATATTTGGTTGATAACGACCCTTATGAAGAATTTCAATACCCTGATTCTTTTCTATCTCCCATAATCGCTGTTTGCTTCTATTATATAAATTAACAGAAAAATTTTTAGATAATAAATCTGCAGCTACAGCTTGTCCACAGTTACCAGCACCAATTACTGCGAAATTCATTTTTTTTTTCATAGAAATCTCCTCCATTTATACTTTCTTACCCTGAATTAGATGTACCAATTGAGCTAAACATGGAAGAGGATCTTTAAATGACAAAATAGCAAATACCTTTTTGCCTTTTAAAGATTTCAACCAGTCATTTAATGATAAAGAATACTCTTTATACCCTTTTCTTTTGAAGCCAAAAAGTGAATAGTAAAAATCCTTAGATAAAACCGTCCATATCAGTTCTTTACTAGAACTGAAAACATCATTGTATTTTTTTCCCATTAACTCAGAATAAAGATAATAAAAAAGATTGACTCCAGAGGCTGTTGCAGAATAATTCCACATTCCAGGTCTTGCGTTAATCTCCATCAATTTAAATGTATTGTCTCTGGGATCTTGTTTAAATTCAATATTTGATATTCCATAAAAACCTAATCTCTGAATAAATCGATCTGCTAATTCAAATAACTCGTCATGCGGGATTACATGACCTGAAAGAATCGTACCTGCATCTGGAGGATACTGACGTATTTTATGTCCGATAGAATAAGCTACAATTCTTCCTTCTGTATTAGAATAGCATGATATCGTGTATAGTTGTTTTGCATCCCCCGGGATTATTTCTTGAATAATTATTCTTACATTAATCGCACCAATTTCCTTAAATCTCTTAATACATCTTATCAAATGTTCTTTATTTTTGATATGGATTGTTTTTCTGTCCAACTTCAATTTTTCTTCAAACTTGACATCAAGCGATGGTTTCAAAATACAAGGATAACTAATTTTTTGGATAACTCCCTCTAATTCATTACAACTATCTACACTAATTGTTTTAGGTATTGAAATATTAGCTGCTTTTGCTTCTTTATACATGAGCTTTTTGTCTAAACATTTTTTAATTGTTTCCCCATTAGACATAGGAAAAATAAATTTTTTTTCCAAAACATCTCTATTTTTTAATATTGGCATAAGCCATTTATCATTTGTAGCAAATAAAACACCTTTTTCTTTCATTTTTTTTCCAAAAACCATTAAGAAATCAATAAATTCATCTTCATTAGTAGGATCTGGGCATATTACTCCTTTGGAATATTTTGAATAAAAGCCTAAATTTATATGAGTATCAAAACAATAACTACGTACACCTATATTTCCAAACGATCTGATTATACCAAGACCATTAACATAACCTCCTAGAATTATTGGGCTGAATCGTTTTTCGATTTCATCACCATCCTTTCTTCATCCACCAATCATATAAATTGTTACAGCTTGTCAACCATGCCTTTTCCTGATGGCAGTAAGCTAAAATCTTCTCATAAAGCTTTCTCCATCCTTTGTAGTATACATCATCAAAATACGTGTTATGCCAGAGAAGTGTTATTACTCCTGCAAGATCTTTTGCATTATCGATTGTTTTTTTACAAACATCCCAACTATCTTGCGTGTTTAAGTTCATATATTGATTCAAGGTACCATCCATTATCGTTAATGGTAT
>CAZFFN010000111.1:0-10858 GCA_964518165.1 uncultured Thermoplasmatales archaeon | reverse complement strand
CATCCATCCAATTGAGATGTAAGGGACTCATAGCAGAAGGATTTTTCTATTTTATCAAAGCAGAATTAACAGATTAGCTAAACAAATACTATTTTTTTAAAAATTAGAATATTATGGCCAAAAAAGGATTGGGAGGAAAGCACTATAAAGTTGCATCCGCTATTTTATTAACGGTTGTGATTTTAGTTCTATTCTTTTTTATATGTTTACAGGAACCACTACAAATCTATCAGAAAATATCTATACTCCTATGGAGGTAGTTATTAACTCTGATGAATATCTAATGGAAAATATAACAATCGGTGGATATTACTTCAATCGATTTGATTTAGAAAATTATTCATATATCTCTTCAGTTAAAATTGAAAGACCTATAGAACAAGGAGAATTAAATAACAAGATTTTCTTACTTGCAAACTTTTCTAATACAAAAAAAGAATTGAGTGAGAACATAAAATATGAATTTACTGGAAAACTAAAATCTTTTAATACAACTGATTTTCCTTTAGACAAAATTATCCTATGGGTATATAATGTAACAGCAGAATAAAATCTTTTATTAATTATTTTCCAACTATATTTAAATTAAATCTAAGTTATCATTAAAAATTAAGGATGTTATTATTTTATTAGATAAAATGAATATCACTAGTCCCGAATTCAAAAATAATGAGATGATTCCAAAGAAATATAGCTGTGAAGGTGAGGATATCAACCCACCATTTAAAATTGAAAATATTCCAGAAAATACAGAGAGCCTTGTTTTAATACTGGATGACCCTGATGCGCCAGCTGGAACTTGGACGCATTGGGTTTTATTTGACATTCCACCAAAAAATGAAATCAAAGAAAATGAAGCACCTGGAAAACAAGGGATGAATGATTTTTACAAAAAAAATTATGGTGGTCCGTGCCCGCCATCAGGGACACATAGATACTTTTTCAAATTATATGCAGTTGACAAAAAAATAAACAAAAAAAGGGGAGTTAGTAGAGATACAATTGAGGATGAAATTAAAGATCATATTATTGAAAAAGCAGAGCTGATAGGACTATATAAAAAATAATATTGAAGGGAAGAATAAATATGGATTTTAAAAGAGTAATAATTGCTGTAGATGGATCTAAAAAATCAATAAAAGCAGCTAAAAAAGGTATATATATAGCAAAAAATCTTGATCTTGATGTATTAGCAATTTATGTACTTGATAAAAGTGTTTTTGAAACTGTTATACCGTCAAATAAATCGTTTGAACATTGGAGATCAATGTTAGCTGATGAAGGGCATAAAGTACTAAACAAAATTGATGAAATGGGAAAAGAAAGAAATATAAAAGTAAATACAGAAATGTTATCAGGTCGCCCAGTTGAAGAATTACTAAAACACATTAAAAAGAATGACTTAGTTGTGATGGGGGATAAAGGTAGAAATCCGTTAGATAGATTATTTTTGGGAAGTATAACTGAAAAAATTACTCACCATTCTAATTCATCAATATTGATTGTAAAATAGAGAAGATAATATGAAGGATAAAAAAAAGATAAATGTAAAAAAAGTTAAAAAAGAAGATTTCAAGAAAAATTATTGGGCTCCATTTAGAGTGCCGAGTGGAACAGATCAAGAAATATTAAAAGGTCCATGGGTTTCACCTTGGATAAGGGAAAAAGGAAAGAAAAAATTCTGGATTGATCTAAGATTTAAAAACAATGTCAAAAGAATCCCAGTTGATGTAAAAGATGAAGATGATAGATATAAAATTATAGCAAAGATGCATAGTGTGTCTTCAGAAAATATAAACATAGAAGCTTCAGAGAAAAATCTCATCATCATTGGTGAAGGTGAAGAAAAATCTACAATGAGTGGTAGAGCAATAAAATTCAAAGATAAAATAAATCAAGATAAAATTGAAGCATCTTATAGAGATCCAACCCTAGAAATTGATATACCAAAGAAAGGAAAAGTAGTAGAAGCGGGTGGGAAGAAATTAAAAGTTAAATAAACTATTTCCAATTATTTTCAAATTAAAATAAACCTATCTTTAAGTTATTTATTTATATAGACGGCTGAGTCATTATCATTGCAAACGTTAAGGGGTTGTAGAGCCGGAATAAAAATATTTTGTGCTCTTTTTTAATATCCCATCGTCCCATCCCCAAAAAAGCTCTGAAATATCGGCTCTACAATACCAAAATAAAAATGGTTGAAATTAATGAATAATAATTATAACATAATATCAGAGATATATGATAAGCCAGCTGAAGATCTCCCAGAATTAGCAGCTAGAGAAATAAATAATGCAACCGGTCTTTTAGAAAAATACGCAAATAAGATGTTAAAAAAACTGATATAATTAACAACCGCTGGGTTTTATTAAATATTTTAAATACTTTGTATAAAGATATCTTTTTACTCCAAACAGAGGATTTTGAAAAAATAATCAAATCAAATCCAAAAAAATTAGAAAAATCATTAGAAAAAAAATGTAATTTATGTAATAACAAATTATCGTGTACTTTAAAAACAAAGGATATGAATAAAGAAGAAAGAACTAAAGGTCTTTGCCTAGATTGTTTTATTTCAGAAGTTAAAAAAGGAGACTGGTGGGACGAATACTGGTTAAGATTAAAAGAAGGATTATAATCTATTTTGAAACTATGTTTTAATTGATTTTAAGTCATTTTTTTATACATACTTATAACTCTTTTTAACTGGATTGTGAAAAAATATGAATGATTTATCTGAATCAGAAAAAATTGAATTTAATAGAATAGTAGTACCCGTAGACGGGTCAGATGCGTCAGAAAAAGCTGCAGAAAAAGCTTTTTCATTAGCTAATAAAACAGGTTTAAATGTATTATTAATGCACGTCATACAAGTTCCTTTCTCAGCAATACCAACTTGGAATCAGCCTCAACCTGAATGGACAGATGTAATAAAAAAAGAAGGGCACAATATTTTAAATAAGCTAAAAGAGAAAGGAGAAAAAAATGATGTAAAAATTAATACGAAATTAATAGAAGGTTTACCTGATGATGAGATAATTAAAGAATCAGATGAAAATGATTTAATTATAATGGGGGGCAAAGGTCATTCTGCAGTTGGTAGAGTATTAATTGGGAGTGTTTCTGAAAAAGTTTTACATCATGCAGATTCAACTGTTATGATTGTTAGATAAAAAGGAGAGAATAAATTATTAATAAAGAAGAATCAAAAGAGTATTGTTGTGTATGTGGCGAAAAACACAATTCAAGTGAAATTCATGAAATAGAAGTTAAAGGAAAAACAAAAAGGATTTGTGATGAATGCGCTGGAACTATTCATGGATTAATCTAAATTAGAGGTGTATTAAATATTGTCAAAAATAGCTGTAATAATCGATGATTGGTTTGAAGATTCTGAATATTTTAAGCCAGTTGGTGCATTTTCCGTTGCAGGTCATAAAATAATAAATGTTGGGCTAAGAAAAGGAAAAATTGTTGAAAGTAAAAAAGAAGGTAAAAAAGTTGATATTGACAAATCTGTGGATGAGGTATCAGTTGATGATTTTGATGCTTTATTGATCCCTGGTGGTTACTCTCCAGATAGGCTACGTGCACATGAAAGCCCAGTTGATTTTGTAAGAGAATTTGTAAAAAGTGGAAAACCAGTTTTCTCGATTTGTCATGCTCCTCAACTTTTGATAACTGCAAAAGTTCTAGAAAGAAAAAAAATTACAGGTTGGAAATCAATTATTCAAGATATTAAGAATGCTGGCGGGTTATATAGAGATGAAGAAGTTGTTATTGATGATAATATTGTCTCTAGTCGTAGCCCAAAAGATCTTAATGCTTTTATCAAAAAAAGTTTAGAAAAAATGAAGCAAACTACTTAAAAATTTTATAAAAAAATAAGGAGGTGAAAAAATTAAGAAGAATTTCATTAGTAGAATATTGAGAACAATTGTTGCAGTAACCATAGCGTCCTTTCTAGTTATACCAGTTGCACACTCATTAAATACAGAGTATAATAAAACAGAACAATTACAACAATCAGAACCAGAACTTTCTATAGACGAAATAAGTGGTGGATTTGGAGTAACTATTGTAGTTACAAATGAAGGAAATGTTGAAGCAGAGAATGTAACATGGATAATAGACTTAGAAGGTGACTACATTTTTACCGGCGGTTATGCGATACCACCGTATCCAGTAATTAGAAGTATTTCTCCAGGCGAAACAATTACAGTAAATTCCTGGCAAGATCGATTTATCTTTGGTTTCGGTGATACAAATATCAATGTGTCAATTGACTGTGAGAATGGAGAAGGAATTGAAAAATCAGTAAAAGGACAAGCTTTTGGATTCTATATTGGTATTACTGATTAAAAATCTAAATTTTTTTATTTTATATTACCTCTACCATCATCACACGGTTCTTCATTTTCCATTGGTCTAGCATGTTCAGGATGTGCTGGTTGAAGACAGATTTCTTTTGAAACTTTTGTCATGAGTTTACCGCAACATTTAGGTATTTTATCATGTCTTTTAACAGCCGCTGTCCGCTTACAAGTGGTACATTTATATTCATATTCTATCATCTTATCACATCAATTTATTTTTTAGAAATATATTCAGCTAGCTCAAGCAATTTTTTTGCATAACCTGCTTCATTGTCATACCAAACAAGAACTTTAACCATTTTATTATCAACAACACGAGTTGAACCTGCATCTAAAATTCCTGAGTGTATATCGCCAATAATATCTTGAGATACTAGATCTTCTTCGCTGTATCCTAAGATTCCTTTAAGTTTTTTATTAGATGCTTTTTTGAAAGCATTATTAACCTTTTCTACTGTAACACTTGTTTTTAATTCAGCTACAATATCTGTGATTGCTCCATCTAAAACAGGAGCTCTAATCGCCATTGCATCCATTTTATCTTTTAAATTTGGAAGTACAAGACTAGTTGCCTTTGCGGCTCCTGTGGTCGTTGGAATCAAAGATACAGCAGCTGCTCGTCCTCTTCTTCGTTTCCTCATTGCTTTATCTATTAGAGCCTGACTTGCAGTATATGCATGAACTGTTGTTACAAGCAAGTGTTCTATACCAAACTCATCATCTAGTACTTTTACAGCGGGTGCAAGTGAATTTGTCGTACAAGATGCATTTGAAATTATATCATGTTTATTGTGATTATAATCACCCTCATTTACACCTAAAACAATAGTTAAATCAGAACTTTTTGAAGGAGCACTAATTATAACTTTTGAAGCACCTGCTTTGATATGTTTTGCTGAATCTTTTCTTCTTCTAAACATACCTGTACATTCAAGTACTATATCCACACCTAGATCTTTCCAGGGTATATCCTCTGGATTTTTCTTGTTAAAAATTTTAATTTTCTTAGAATCAATTTGTAAATAATTATCGCCATGTTTAATTTCAAATGGTGCTTTTCCAAAAACTGAATCATATTTCATTAAGTATGCAAGATCATCAACAGAGGTGAGATCATTTGCTGCTACGATATCAACATTATCAGTTTCATATTCCATAAAATGCCTTAAAACAAGTCTCCCTATTCTTCCAAGACCATTAATTCCTATTTTTTTCATTATATCATGTGATATTTATCAAAAAATAAGTTTATTATAATAACTTAAAATCAGTTGAAATATAAGTAAAAAATGAATTGATTTAAAAAATAATTTTTCATTCTATATTTGCTTTGTATCCTTTGTTTCTTCTTTTTTTTTCAATAGTTACATCTAAAATTCCATTTTTATATGTGGCTTTAGTTGTATCTGGTTTAACTTCAGATGGTAAATGTATTTTTTTGCGGTATCTCTTTTTTGGGATGTCAACATTAATATCTAGATTCTTATCAACTATTTTTAAATCAATGTCTTCTTTTTCTAAACCTGGTAACTGTATTGTTACTGATATTTCTCTATCGTCCTCAATTATATCTGGTTCTGGTTCTTTTTTCTCTTGAATTCTTTTTCTAATGGATTTTCTTTTTGGATAATTACCAAATTCACGTACTTTTGCATTACCTTTGTTATCTATATTTATATTAAAACCATGTGTATATGAACTACCAGGTTCCATTTTATTTCTAGAAATATCTTTTAATTGTTCTCTCATCATTTTTTCTAAATCTTGTATCATTCTTTTGAATTCTTTATCTCTTTTAAAGTCAAATGGATCTTTATTTTCATCCTTGTCTTCATCATCAATGTACATAATTTTCACTCGTAATTGGTCTAAGAGACAGGTGTTATTAAATACTTACTCAAAATAGATTTAAAAAAGACTAAATGTTGATTTTATGATATTGTGTGAGGATGTTGATTTATCTCTATCCAATATTCACCAATTTTACGAATGACTTCAATAAATTCATTAAAATCAATTGGTTTTTGAATATAGCCATTTGCACCAAATTCATATGATTTTATCATGTCTTTTCTTTCTCTAGATGATGTTAAAATAATTATTGGAATAAATTTTAGATTATCATCATTCTTCATTTTATCAATTACTTGAAAACCATTGATTCTAGGAAGATTTAAATCCAAAAGCACTAAAAACGGTTTTTCGCTGCCATTATTAAAATATTCAATAGCTTCTACTCCATCAGTTGCAACCTCTAGTTTTATATCATCTGAATATTTGCTTTTTTTCAATGCGCGTATTGTTAAATCTATATCGTCTTGATTGTCTTCAATTAGTAAAATAGTTTTTTTTGACATGTTTTTTATTTCATATTTAGTATATTTCTCATTAGTTTAATAACAATTAGAAATACTGCATATATATTTAACTAAAAAATAAATAAAAAAAACTTGAAAAATAAATGAATTCATTATGCAGTTTCCCTTTTATGAAGTAAAGTTTTTCCCTTGTCAGATACAAAAACTGTTCTAAGCTTACCCTGTCTTTTGGTAAATATTAACCCTTTATTTTCCAGTTCTTCAAGTCTTTTAGCTGCAGTAGAATAAGCAATGCTAAATTTCCCCATGATCTTTTTATAAGGAACAAGCGCATTTTTTTCATTTTGTTGATAAATATATTTTAACATATCGTAGAGATTATCCTCAATTATTATTCCTTCTACTTTTTGACTTGGAATCATTTGTAGTTCGTTTTCAACAATAGCCATTTTGTTTTTATCGATAAGAGACGGATCGATTCTTACAAAAAGTATAGATCTATTTTTGATCATAATTTCATTTAATTGATATAAAGAATTTAAAAATTTTTCAAATGAAAAACGAGTGATTAGGTAATGAATTCCATCAAGTAAAATCACTGCATTTTTATTTTCATTAGAAAAATTAGTAATGTCTTTCAATAGATCATCAAGTTTTGAAATATTTTTATAATTGCCAAGTTTGGTGTTACTTAGAAGTAAGACATCTGTATCATCAGACACTATAGTTTTTATTATCTCAGGATTAGCTCTAGTTACTAGAAGGCCGTTATATTTAGAATTTGATAAATCATTGAATAAATCAATTGCTGAATCATTTTTGCTATTGGGAATTAAATAACTGTTTCCATTAATTAGTTTACCGTGAACTTCAATGTCTTTAGTTATATCTTCACCTACAAACAAAATTCCTGCATTTTTTTTCTCTTTGGATTTAATTTCAGATGGTTTTAAACGAAGAATCTTTTTTGCTTTATCTTTTGTAATAATTACGACATCATCGGTACCTGAATACCTACTTTTATGTATGGTCTTAATTAGATCAGATATAACTGTTGAATTTTCAAAAAGAGGTAGTTTAGTAATAGTTCTATTATTTACTTCATCTAGTGAATAACCAGTTATTTCTTCTGCAGTTTCATTCCAGAAGGCAACTCTATTATTTGCATCAAGTGAAATAATCATCTCTGATGTACTGTTAATAACATTCTGCAGGTATTTTTTTGCTTCAACTGCTTCAAGCTCTAGTTTTTTCCTCTCCTCAATTTCATTTTTAAGTTTTTTATTTGCTTCTTCAATTTCTTTATACGACTTTTTTAAATCTTTTTTTACTTTTTTTCTTTCTTTTCTAATCTTAAAATCAGTTAGTTCTCTATTAATCGCAGGTACCAGTCTCTGTAAATTATTTTTCATTATATAATCATGAGCTCCTGCTTTCATTGCCTCAACAGCAGTATCTTCACCGATTTTTCCTGAAACAATAATAAAAGGTAGGCTTTTTTTTGATTTTTTAACTGTTTTTAGAGCATCTAATCCACTGAATTCAGGTAGAACATAATCAGAAATTACTACATCCCATTTTTTATTTTTTAGTTCTTTTTGCATTAAATTTTTTGTTTCAACTCTGTTAATATTTGGATTAAAGTTACCTTTTTTAAGTTCTCTTTTTATTAAAAGTGCATCATCTTCAGAATCTTCCACTAATAATACATTTAATTTCTTACTCATATTTTTCATTCTCCAATGGTAAAATAAAAAGTTGTTCCTTCTCCTTTTTTACTTTCAGCCCAAATCTTTCCATCATGCCTTTTGATGATTCTTTGAACAATACTTAGGCCAATTCCTGATCCAGAAAAATCTTTTTGTTTATGGAGCCTTTGGAATGGAATAAATAACTTATCTGAATACTCCATGTTAAATCCAACTCCATTATCCTTAATATAAAAAATATTCTGATCTTTATTGTTTTTTTTATATCCAAATATAATCGTTGGATTTTTCTCTTTTTCAGTAAACTTCCAAGCATTACTAATCAAATTTTCTAACAAAACTCTTAGTAGATTCGGATCTCCTTTGACATAAGTTTCTTCTTTTTTCCTAACTTCAAATTTGATTTTTCTTTTAGGTTGATTCTTCTTAATATCTTTAAAAACTTCTTCAGCTAGTTTACCTAAATTTATTGTACTACATTTTATTTCTGTTCTCATTAATTTAGAAAGTTTTAGAAGTCCCTCAATTAGTTCAGCCATTCTCTCGGCAGATTTTTTAATTCTAAAAAGAAAATCCTTTCCCTCATCATTTAGAGTATCTTTATAGTCCTCAATTAATGCTTGGCTAAAACCATTAATGCTTCTTAAGGGTGCTCTTAGGTCATGAGAAACTGAATAACTAAATGCTTCAAGTTCCTTATTTGTTTCAGCAAGTTTCTTTGCTTGAAACATAAATCTTCTTGTAAGATCCTTGATTTCTTTTTCTGATTGTTTTCTATCAGTGATATCTTGGACAACACCGAGCATTCTATAGGGTCTATTTAATTTATCAGTAAAAACATCTCCCATCTCTCTTAACCAGCGAACTGTGCCATCAGGCCAAATTATCCTATGTTCGATGTCGTAGTCCTTTCCTTTTTTTGTACATCTTTCAACTTCTTTTTTAATGATACTGCGATCATCAGGATGGACATATTTCATAAAGTCTTTAAAAGTTCCTTTAAATTGTCCTTTTTTAAGCCCAAATATTGGTTCTATTTGATCAGACCATTTAATTTCCTTTATATTAAGATTGTATTCCCAACTGCCGATTTCAGCTGCTTTCTGTGCTAATCTGTATCTCTCTTCATTTTCCTTTAGATTTCTTTGTATTTTTTTATATTTTGTGATATCAATTGCAAGTTCAAACCTTACATTTCTTCCATCAGGCCATTTGATTAGTTTATCAGTTATAATAAAATCTCTATTAAGTTTAGGGTTATGATATTCCCATCTATACGGTTCATCAGGGTTTTCTAATAGTTTTTCATTAGTACAAAATTTACAAGGATGATTTAAATTTTGAAAAATTTGATAACATTTTTTACCGACAGGATTTTTTTCCAATAAATCTTCAAAGTATTTATTTACAAATAAAACTTTAAAACTGTCAATATCTGTTACGTAAATTATTTCATTTATACTGTTGAAAATTGATAACAATTGGTTCTTTTCAAACAAAAGATTTTTTTTGTTTTGATTAATAAAATCTTTTTTATGTATGCTTTTAGTTTTATTTATCTCATTTTCCCCCGTTTCACTATTTTTAACAAGCCTTTAATCTTATAAATCTTTTCATTGTTTATATATGTTAAATCATATTTTACTCATTTTTAAAGCATGTGAAAGATCTTTAAAACTGATTACTCCAACAAGCTTATCTTCCTTTTCAACAAACAAATGATTATATTTAGATCGAGAAAGTTGTTTGAAAGCAGATATTGCTTTTTTATCTAGAGAAATTTTTGAAAAATCTTCTCTCATAATATCTTTTATTTGAATATCTTCGATATTCTCTCTACTTGCATCTTTAACATCATCAATTGTAACTATTCCAATCAGTTTATTGTTCTCTGTAACTGGATAAATAAGATTTCGTTCTTCTTTGATAAATTCAATAAAGTCTTTGATATTTTTCCCAGGTGGAACAGATTTTATTTTTTTGTTCATGAGATCTTTAACTTTTTTGTCTTTTAGAGCTAGAGATATCTTAACCATTTTTTCTTCCTGGGTTGCACCAAAAAATAAAAAAACTGAGATCAAAACAAGCCAGATATTTAATGTAATAATACCAAAAATTGCCATTGAAATTGCGATTCCTTTACCAATATTTGATGCATGAGATGTAGCTTTACCATATTCCATATATTTAGCAAGCGTAGCTCTTACTAATCTGCCTCCATCAGTAGGATAAGCAGGTATTAGATTGAAAAGTCCTAGAATGAAATTATAAAAACCTAAAGTACCAGCACTAATAAATAGAATCTGAGAAAGGATATTACTTTCTAAATAATTAGTGGAAAAAAATATCAAAATTAGCCTGTTGAAAAATTATAGTTCTGAATGAATTCAAGTAATTGATTCCAAACGTTGGAATCAATTGCTGATATATTTTTCTAAATAATGATAGAAAA
>CAZFFN010000110.1:0-4028 GCA_964518165.1 uncultured Thermoplasmatales archaeon | reverse complement strand
TTTCTGTTACTATCAAACGTCAGGGTGGTGGTGGGTATTAGCTCAGGGTGTGGTGCGGATCATTGGGTGTGGGCATCATGAACACTGTTAAAATGAAATTTTTAAAAGATACAGATTTGGTAAAAAAAGGAGAAATCTTAGATGTATCAACAAAAGGAGATCATCATTTAGCTTATGTTAAATGTGGTATTGCAAAAATAATAGAAGAAAACAGGGATAAAAAACATTTAGATGAATTAAGAAAACAACAAGAAGCTAGAAAAACCGATGAAGATAAAGAAATAGAACATATAATGAATGAAAAACAATGTGATTTTGAAATTGCAGTACGTTTATATAATGACCGTGAAGAACGAAAAAAAGTACAAGAAATCAGAAAAAAACAAACAAAAAAGAAAACCATTGCTGAACAAGAAAAAGAAACATTTCAAAATATAATAAAAAAAATGGAATCCAAAAGTTTTTTTGTTGATACAATTAAAGAGATAAACAAAGAAGTTGAAGGAGAAGAAGATACAATAGCAGCAGAAATAATAGTTGCAACCACACGATTAGTAAATCAAAGGATACCTGAAAGCATAAATTTATTATTGTCAGATAAAACAGGATTGGGTAAAGACTGGACAACAAAAAAAACATTGGAAGTAATAATTCCTGAAGAGGATCTCTGCCATGTAACAAAAATGACACCAGAATCATTTACATACTGGCATTATGGAGAAGATGACTGGACATGGGATAATAAAGTAATTCATTTTGAAGATATTACACAAAACCTGCTTAACTGTAGTACATTTAAAACAATGGCTAGTGGAGATAATCATGCAATAGTGGTTAAAGATCAAAAAACATTAGAAATTCCGATAAACGGCAAACCTGTCATGATTTTAACAAGCCATCATGCAAACCCTAAAGATGAAGCATTAAGAAGATTCCGTATAGGAGGTCTTAACGATACCAAAAAGCAAACACGTAAAATATTAAACAAAATATCAAAATCATATACTGGAGTACATAAAAAAGAAATTGATTATGTTTTAAGGAGTGCTGTTCAAAGCTTAGAACCCTGCGATGTCATCATTCCCTATGCAGAGATCATACAACATTTTTTCCCAGATAATGACATAATGAGAACACATTACCGATGTTTTCTTGATTACATCGCAGGATCAGCCGTATTTCACCAGAAACAACGTGAACGGACAGAAAATAAAGAAATCATTGCAACACCTGATGATTACATGATTGCTCGTATGGTACTGATATATACCACAAGCAACCCGAAGATGATACCATTAAGCAAAGAATATAGGGATATATTAAAAATTTTACAGGACAACGATAACTTGACAGTAAAAGAACTTGAACCAAAGTGCTCTTTTTCCCTGCCATGGCTCTATAAACATCTTCCTAATCTTGTGACTACTGGACTAGTTGAAAAAGGATCAAAATATAATGAACAAGCAAACAAGGATGTAACAACTTACAAGTTTGCTGATTTTTCAGCGAAAATGATACCCACATGGGAAGAGTTATCAAATCAAATATACGATATAGTATATAAAACCAATAAAACCAATAAAACCGAAGCAGCTCAACAGTTGGAAAAGTGGTTTTCTACGGTTGATATAAAACCAATAAAACCAAACTGTAAAAAAGAAGAGTTTTTTTTGGTTTTATACGGCCGTATAATACCCCTCAACAGAGAGGTTTTATTGGTTTTCTCGGTTTTCTACGCTTTTTTGCGAGAGAGAGACGAAGAACGATATAAAAAATACTATGAAAATCATCAACCAACAGAAGAAAAAGAGATTCAAAGTACATTAAATACCATTGATCAAAAAGAAGATTTGAAACGTTTTTATGATTTTTCTAAAACTCTGCCAGTATTTAGCGATGGTCGAAAAAATAAAGAAATCATGAAAATTAAATTATTTAAATGGGATGATCAAGTTAATGATTTTATTAAAGATTCTTTAGGAAAAGAAAATCCAAATAATTGGATTAAACACAATATTGATAAAAATATTTTATCTGAACCTATGGATGGCTATTTGCGTTTTTTAATTGATTTTGGAGGTGAATAAATGGATTATAAAATTATTGAAGGTAGACGATACCCGATAGTTTATTGCAAACAAAAAAAAGGACAATGGGTTTTTTATTGTGATTTCTGCAAAGGATATCATCATCATTCTCCTGCTGAAGGACATCGGAATGCTCATTGTCATCGGAGTTCTCCTTATGCAGAATCAGGTTATTATTTGATGTTGGGTAACAGGAGGCAATTAAATGATATGTCGTGATTGCGGTGTTGAAGAAGGGGAATATCATAAAAGAGGTTGTTGCCTGGAAGTTTGTCCTTATTGTGGTCATCAACTTTTATGCTGTCCTGATTTTCTTCCTAAAGATATCTATAAAGCAGTTGGTCATGATGGTGAAAGTATCACTAATTCAAAATCGTCTTGTTTCCGTAAGAGAAGAATTATTGAACATGATTTTAGACCGTTACCTACTGATCTAGCATTATCGTATTGGACTAAAGGAATTTTACAAGAAATTAAAGAGTACGCTATCAAAAAAACGAAAGAGGAGAAGCTGAACCATGAATAAGAATTACTGGAAGGGTAAAGCGTTTTCAGTTGGATATAAACCTTCTAAAAAGGATCATGATGTTTTTTATAGGAGAAGTAATGGTATTGTTTTTTTTCTTATTTTTAAATATCGTTTTAAAAGTAGTTTGTATAGATTAGATAATAAAATCGTTAAAGTGTTTAAGTTTCCTTCAGGATTTAAGGTTCTTGATGAGTTGGAACAATGGCAGATCGCTAGAGCATTAAAGGAGGAGCAGCAGTATTTAAGGCGTATTCGTTTTGTTGTACGTCATGGATCTTGGGATGCTGACGGTTATTTTTGGGAGACCTCAACTTATTTGGATGGTTATTGTAAGATCTGCAGTAAGGATATACAATGCAGTTCTTTGTTATGTAAGGATTGTACGAAGAAACAGAAAAAATTATTTATTGAAGATATTAAGCATTATATCGCTAAAAATATCAATGAGACTCGTGCTTGTTATATCTGCGGTAGGAAGCTGAGTTTATCTATAGACTCTTTGTTTTGTGGTTTCCGTTCAGATACTTATAGAAAATATTACTTAGAACATGATGACGATCTTTATTATATAAAACAGAAGTTGAAAAAATCGTTTAAATTGTATCAACCTCAGAAGTTTTTAATTAATCATCACCTGTGTTATTATGATGAGTTTACTATTGATGTTTGTCCTACTTGTCATGCTAGGATACATCATTCAAAAGATGAGTCTTATGCTCAGTATAGACCTGTTGATAGCAGGAGTTTTTTAAACATGAATAAGGAATGTGATAAAATATGATTGAAGAAACACATAATAGGAATGTAGGCAAAGGATCTAAACCAAATTATAAAGGCGATGGTGTGGCCATATGGGTAAATAAAACACGTGATGGTAAGAACTATCTTAGCATCAAAATAGTTGGTCATGCACCTATCTATGCTTTTGATAACACAGAGGTTGATTGATTGGCTTTAAATGTTATAGCGGTCAAGGTTGATGACGATCTGTATCTGTTTGTAAAAAAACAGCCCATGGGTACTTCTGAATACCTGAGGGGGTTATTGCTTAGGGAATACGAAAAAGCTACGACAGACGGCAGTAAACCATCGGTAAACCGTTGTTTGTTTGATGTCTGTACGTTGGATATGATTCACGAGTATATTGATACCAAATTATCAGAGGTGTAAAATATGAATCTAGAAAAAGCACGATTGAAAATATTAAGGCTTTAAAATAGGGTTGTTATACTATATCATACCTCCCTCCCTCCCTCTCTTTACAAGTAATTAATTGCTCGAAACCACAGAATTATTCAAAATTGATTCTTTTTTTGTAAACAAACTTTACAATTTGTATCAAAGTCTGATGCAAAAAGGGAATTTTATCAGAAGCGTAAGGTCATAATACCAGAACTAAATTTGTATGATGA
>CAZFFN010000109.1:0-21490 GCA_964518165.1 uncultured Thermoplasmatales archaeon | reverse complement strand
GTACGATAACGGAGGAGAGGCATACCTGTTTTTGATAGAGTTGTTAAAACAATTTCACCTTCTTCTTCCTTGTCTACTGGTTCAAGAGTGATTGGATCAAGAATTTCTATATAGAAGTGATCCTCCCACAAGTGAAGACCGTTATGTTCATCACAATCAGTAGATACCCCAGGGCCGCACATTTCTGTTAGACCATATATGTCATGGACATCCATATCCCAGGTGTCTTCAATTCGTTTTTTTAGGCCCTTTGTAAACATTTCAGCTCCAAAAAGACCTGCTCGAACTTTCAAATCTTTTTTTGGGTCAAGACCCATTTCTTTAGCAACTTGCGATAGGCGCAGTATATATGAAGCAACGCCACTAACAAAAGTAGTGCCATAATAATCCATCAACTTAAGTTGTCTTTCAGATTGTCCTTTTCCAGAAGGAATTACCATAGCGCCAACTTTTTGAGCACCATAATGAAAACCAAATGCTCCTGTAAATGTTCCATATGGTATAGGATTCTGAAAGATGTCTTTTTTAGATAGGCCGGACATGCCTAAGCATCTAGCCATAACTTCAGCCCATACATCCATATCGTTTCTAGTGTAACATGCTGTAACAGGTATTCCCGTAGTCCCACTTGATGCATGCATCTCAACACACTTATCAAGGCTTGTTGCCATCAGTCCGTAGGGTGCGTTATCACGCAGATCATCTTTAGTAGTTAATGGAAGCTTAGTGATATCATCAAGCGTTTTGATATCATCAGGTGTAATTTCTTTTTCTTTGAATTTCTTTTTATAGAAAGGAACATTTTCATAAACAAGATGTACAGTTTCTCTTAAGCGTTTTAACTGAATTTCTTTTAATTTCTTTCTAGGCATCTTTTCAATTTTAGGGTTAAACATGTGATCCATAAGTAAACTCCCGATTTTTCCAAAATACAAATTCTCTTATAAAGTTTAGTAAGGTATAATGTTAAAAAATTACAGCAACAAAACTTTTAAATAAAGAACACACTTCCTATTGCTCCTATCAAGTTATAGTTTACAGGTGAAATTATGGTAAAAAGCATGTATGAACACCTTTCAGAACAATGGAAAAAACCAGATACTTCATATAACTCTCCACAGCAGAAAAGAATGATCCAATGGAGAAGAGAAGAGAACTATTCAAGAATCGAAAGACCAACTAGAATAGATAGAGCAAGATCTCTTGGATACAAAGCAAAACAAGGTTATACTGTTGTAAGGGCTAGAGTCAGACGCGGTGGTCTTAGAAAACATACATTAAAAGCCGGAAGAGCCCCATCTAAAAAAGGTATTAAGAAAATTACAATGGCAAAGAATACTCAGAGAATAGCTGAAGAAAGAACTGCAAAGAGATATCCAAATATGGATGTTTTAAACTCGTATAAAGTAGGAAAAGATGGTAAAAATCATTTCTATGAAGTAATACTTGTCGATCCAGTTCATCCAGCAATCATGAAAGATAAAAATATAAAATGGATATCTAATGTAAAACACAAAAGACGTGTCTTACGTGGTAAAACTAGTGCTGGAAAGAAAGGCCGAGGTCTAAGAAACAAAGGTAAAGGTGCTGAAAAAGTTAGGCCTAGTATTCGCGCTAAAAAGGGTAGAGGAAAGTAAACCTCTTAAAAAATCAATACTTTTTCCTTTTGAATTTTTTATTATTGGTTGAACATCAAGTAATATATATTCTTCTGGATTTTCATCAGTTAATGTAACTGTTTTTGTATCGGAAAAATATCCAAATTTACTAGCAGTAATCTTTATTTCTTCATTTAAAGGTAGATCTGAAATAGTATAATAACCATCCATTGCACTTATTGTGATTTTATAATTTGCTTTTACTTTTACATAAGAAATAGGATTCCATGACCCAGAACTATATTTAACTGTATGTCCATAAATCTTACCATTATTTTTAATTTCTTTTGATTTGTGATTAAAATCGATTATATCTGAATTTTTGATTTTTTCTTTGTTTGTAGTTTCTTTACATTCTAGTTTAAAATCTACGTAATCAGTAGGAACTCTAAAATTAACTATTGCTTTTTCTGTCTGTGGGAGGATTTCATAATATTTTCCATCTTTTTTAATTATTTTATCTGAACTTGCAACTAGAGTATAATATCCATCGGGATAAGGAGATTTTACGCGCAGACTATATTCTCCATTTGAATTACTTATTGTAAATCTTCCAATAATATTATCAATTTTTATTTTTACATACGGCAGTATTTTTGTTTTTCCTTCAAATATATATTCAGTTTTTCCAATTATATGTCCATCAAATAGAGATGTTGCTTTTTGATTGGTTTCCTTTTTTGCTGGAAATGAACTTGAAAATACTACAAGTATAAACAAAATTACAATAAATATTACAATATATTTTTGACCTTTTTTCATTTTTAACAGCTCTTATTTTTATCAGAACTATATAATAAATACTTAAATTTATTGTTTAGAAAATAACATACTCCCCCTAATATATGTTATTAAAATAACAAAAGGTTTTCTATCTCACAACCATAACAGGTTTATGTGCATATTGAACTACTTTATTTGCAACGCTTCCAATAGGATAGTTCCCTAGTTCGCTTTTTCCTTTGCTTCCAAGAACTATTAAATCTACTTCAAGTCTGTTTGCAACATCAATAATTTTTGCTGCGGCATCTCCTTCTTCAACAATTCCTTTTATCTCAAAACTTTGTACGCCTAGATCATCAATAGTATTTGAAATTAGATTTTCTGCTTTAGTTTTTAATTTTTGAAACGTATCTCCATCCATAAAAGTACGAATATCCGACTTAGGAATAACTGCAGCTAAAATAAGTAGACCATAGTCGTCAAGAAGCATCATAGCTCTATTTAGAGCCTGTTCTGAACCTTCTGATCCATCAAACCCAACTAGTATCTTTTTCATAGATTATTTTTTTCTCCATACAGGACCTTTATCTGTGTCCTGTATTTCAAATCCTAATTCCATTAGATCATCTCTAATGCTATCTGCTTTGCCCCAGTCCTTTTTTGACCTAGCTTCTTCTCTAGCTTCAAGAAGCATATCCATTATTTCCTCAATAGTTTTTCCATCAACATTTTCAACATATACTTTAGCTTTATCTTTCAATTTGTTTAAAATTTCATTGTCAATTTTACTTTCTTTTCTTGATTGGAACAATGTTAAAACATTTCCAATATCAACTAAAGTGTCTAGTGCATATTTACATAGGCTTTTATATGGCTTTTTGGTTTTTTCAAAATATCTATTTGTGTTATTTACAAACTCAAAAATTACACCTGTCGCTTGCGGGCTATTGAAATCATCATCCATAGCTTTTTCAAAATCTGATTTTAACTGTTCTATATCTTCTAAAAACTGTTTCTCCAAATTAAATAGCTTTTCAACTTCAAATTTTTCCTCTTCTGCATATTCCTCAAGTTTTTCTTTTAATCTATTTATTTTTAGAAGTCCTTTCTCAGCATTTTTAAGTCCTTTTTTACTAAAATCAGGTGGACTGCGGTAATGGGCTTGAGCATAAAAGAACCTAATAACTTCAGCATCCCATTCTTTCAGAAGATCTTTGATATTTATAATATTTCCAATGGACTTACTCATCTTTTCTCCTTCAACAGTTAGTAGGCCTATATGCATCCAATAATTAGCAAATTTTTTACCAGTCGCTGCTTCAGCTTGGGCAATTTCATTTTCATGATGTGGAAAACGAAGGTCCATTCCGCCGCCGTGTATATCAAAAGGAAGACCAAGATATTTACTGCTCATACTAGAGCATTCTATATGCCAACCAGGCCGTCCTTTTCCCCATGGACTATCCCAGCTTGGCTCACCAGGTTTAACACTTTTCCAAAGGGCAAAATCATAAGGATTTTTTTTTGTTATCACTCGGATTAAATCTAGTTCCAACCATTAGATCCTCTAGTTTTTGACCAGAAAGTTTACCATAGTTAGGGAATTTTTCAACAGAAAAATATACATCTCCGCCTGATTCATATCCATAACCATTTTCAATGATTTTTTCAGTCATCTTTATCATTTCAGGAATAGTTTCCGAGGCTTTTGGATAGGTATCTGCTCTTCTAATACCAAGGCTGTCAAGATCTTTTAAGCATCTATCAGCAAATTTTTTAGAGTATTCAAGTGGATCAACTCCTTCTTTGTTTGCTGCATTTATAATTTTATCATCAACATCAGTTATATTTTGGATATAATTTACATTATACCCTTTGTATTCTAAGTAACGCCTTATCATATCAAAAGCAAAATATGTACGAGCATGGCCGATGTGTGCATCACTATAAACAGTCATTCCACATACATACATTTTAATTTTATTTTTCTCAACAGGTTTAAAATCCTCTTTTTTTCGTGTGAATGTGTTATATATTTTTATTGCCATAGTTTTCACTATCTTTATGATGCAAACCCAGAGCAAAATATATATTTTACGAATGTCTTTTTCCAAATGATTTATAAATATAATATATATACCATGAAAACAGTTACCTTTCTTAGGGAGGCTTAAAAATCATGAAAACTACTTTCAGTATAATAAAGGCAGATGTTGGTGGATGGCCCGGGCATGCGTTGGTTCATCCTGATTTAGAAGATATTGCAAATAGAAAATTAATCGATGCAAAACGTGATAAATTTATCACTGATTTTCATGTAACTCACTGTGGTGATGATTTAGAACTTATCATGACTCATAAAAATGGAGTTGACGCTAAAGAAATCCACAGTCTTGCATGGGATACATTTTGTGAAGCAACAGAAAAAGCAAGAGATCTAGGTTTATATGGCGCTGGTCAAGATCTTTTATGTGATGCATTCTCTGGAAACGTTAGAGGCATGGGTCCTGGTATTGCTGAAATGGAATTTACAGAAAGAAAAGCAGAACCAGTTCTTGCATTTATGATGGATAAAACCGAACCAGGTGCATTTAATTTTCCAATTTTTAAAATGTTTGCAGATCCATTTAACACAGCAGGTTTAATTATTGATCCAAGCTGCCATGATGGTTTTACGTTTGAAGTATGGGATATTTTAGAACATAAAAGTGTAATGTTGAATACACCTGAAGATATGTATGATCTACTCGCTCTTATTGGTGCTAAATCCCGTTTTGTAATAAAAAGAGTATATCCAAAGAAATCATCAAAACTTCCATCTGATGAAGCAGTATCCGTTATTTCTTCAGAGAAACTCTATCAGATAGCTGGTGAATATGTCGGTAAAGACGATCCAGTTGCTGCAGTACGTGGACAAAGCGGCCTACCAGCTGTAGGTGAAATTCTTGAAGCTTTTTCACTTGGACACTTGGTATCTGGTTGGATGCGTGGAAGTCACAACGGCCCACTTATGCCTGTTGCAGTTAAAGATGCTCAATGCACTCGTTTTGATGGTCCACCAAGAGTTACAGCTCTAGGTTTTCAGGTTAAAAAAGGTAAACTTACTGAGCCTGTTGATCTCTTTGATGATCCAGCTTTTGATATTACTCGTAGAAAATCTCTAGAAGTAATGGATTACATGAGAAGACATGGTCCATTTGAACCACACAGACTTCCAATGGAAGATATGGAATATACAACACTTCCAAAAGTTATGAAAAAACTCAGCTCAAAGTTTAAAAAGGTTAAATAAAACAACCTTTTTTCCATCCTTTAATTTTATATATCATAACCATATACAGTTTTTACTTTACTAATTAACATCTTGGAGTAATAATATGGCACGAATGCACGCAAGAAGAAAAGGAAAATCAGGTTCAAAACATCCAGCAGACAGAAAGTCTCATCCAGATTGGAGTAGTTTAAACCCACGAGAAGTAGAAGCACACATTATTGAACTTGCAAAAAAAGAACATAGCACTAGTGAAATCGGAATGATTTTAAGAGATCAATATGCTGTTCCTGATATAAAAGTTGCAACAGGTAAAAATATAACAAAAATACTTGAAGCAAATAACGCTAAATCTGAGATACCAGAGGATTTAAAGAATTTAATTAGCAGAGCTCTTTTGATCCGAAAACATTTGGAAGAAAATAAAAAAGATGTTGAAAACAAAAGAAACCTTCAGCTTACTGAATCAAAGATTAGAAGACTTGTAAAATATTATATCAGTAATAATGTTCTTCCAAAGACCTGGAAATATAGTCCAAAAACAGCAAAACTAATGTTTGAGTAAAAAAATATTTATTTTTTACTTTTCTCTCATTTATAGCAACTTTTAATTTTTCAAGACACTTATCCTTTTATAAAACATCCTGTATTCCAAATAACAAAATGACAAATGATATTTACAATGCCTGTAAAGATGCAGCAGAAAAAATAAAATCTTTTCCAAAAAAAACAAGGGTTAGAGTAGTTTCACACTATGATGCAGATGGAATTTCAGCTGCTGCAATTATATGTAAAACTCTTTACCGTGCGGGATACAATTTTCATGCAACACTTATGCGCAATCCTTTCGATAAAGGCCTAGTAAGAATTTCAAAGGAAGAAAATGAAATAGTGATATACTCAGATATGGGTTCAGGCCAGATTGAAACAATTGAAGAAATGAAAAATCAATCAATTATTTTTGATCATCATCAACCTCAAAAAAAACAAACAAAAGAAAATGTCCTTCAGATAAACTGTAACCATTTCGGGATAAATGGAAACTATGAAGCATGCGGGTCAACAATTGCTTATGTTTTTGCAAAAAGCTTTGATAAAAAAAATACTGATCTTGCATCTTTAGCAATAACTGGTATGACCGGTGACAAACAATATATTGGGGGATTTAGAGAATTAAACAAAGAAATAATTGAAAAAGCAGTACAAAATTCTGTTGTCAGTAAAAAAACAGGTATTAAACTATCATGTGATACAATATATGATTCACTTTATTATTCGATTGATCCATATTATGGTGGTATATCAGGAAATAAAGAAGAAATTGAAAAGTTACTTAGTAAGTTTGAAATAAACAAAGATAAAAAAGTTGAGCATTTAGATTATACTGAACTTAAAAAAATAAACTCATACCTTATGCTTACTTTAATTAAGAAAAAATGTGAAAAAAATATTCTTGATACTGTAATTAGAAAAAGATATTACACTAATATTTTTAACTTGGAATCAGAACAATTAGCTGATCTATTTGATTCCTGTGGAAAAGGTGGAAATAGAGGAATAGGCTTATCTTTAGCACTAGGTGATAATGAGTCACTAAAAAAAGCAAAAAAAATAGAAAGAAAATATAAAGAAAAAGTATTAGATGAACTTTTAAGACTTGAAAAAGAAGGATTCAAAGAAACAGATGGTTTTAGATATTTTTATACAGATAGATCATCAATAGGCGGTGTAATAGGCGGTATTGCAACTAATTTTATGCTTGACATTAAAAAACCACTTATTTCAATAGTTAGAAAAAACGATGAAATTCATGTATCATGTAGGGGAAACCAACATCTAGTAAAAAAAGGACTAGATTTAGGGTTTGCAATGAGAAAAGTAGCTAAAGAACTAAAAGGTCACGGGGGCGGACATGCAATAGCATCCGGTGCAACAATTGATTCAAGTAAAGAAAAAGATTTTTTAGAAATAGTAAATAAAATAATTGTAAATCAAATAGGTAAATAAATATGAAATCTAAATGCATAATAGAAATAGATCTAAAAACAGATTCAGATGCAAAGAAACTACTAAAAAGTGTTAAAGTAGACGACTATAGTTTTGTAAAATCAAAAATAAAGAATAGTTCTTTAATAGCAAAAGTAGAAGCAGACAGTATTCAATCACTTCTTCATACTATAGATGATTACCTAAGCTGTGTTTCAGTTGCTGAAAAAATTTTGGATAAAAATAATAAATAAGTAAATATTCGAGGGATAATATGAAATTTGATCTAGAAAGTGAATTTACCTTCAGCGGGGCTATATCAAAAATAAAAAAAGAAATAACAGATTTTTTACTTAATTTTGAAAAAAAACTAAAAGAAAAAGACAAAACAGTTTCTATAAAAAATATTAAAATTGAAGAAAAAAAGCTATTTTTTAACGTTATTTCAGAAGGTGCTTTCCGGCCACATAATGCTCTTTTACAGCTTAAAAATAATGTCAGTAAAGAATTTGGAAAAAAACATCACTTAGGTGTTAGAGAAATAAAGATACATAATTATGATATTTCTTTTCAACTAGAAAAAAAACCATTGAAAGAATTCAGTATTCCTTTTGCAAAAATTGAAATTAAAGATAAAAAAGCTAAATTAATCCTAGATTCACTTGATGAAGAATTCCTTAGACGTAATTACATTGACAGAATGATAAATCGGGTTCATGAAAAAGTCAAAGATCAATACTACGAAGGTAAAGGCGAATTCTGGAAATCAATTTGGGAATCAGGTGAAAAAAAACCAGTATGGGGTAAGGATCCAACTGAAGAAATGGTGAAAAAAGACTGGTTGAAACAGGGTCCAACTAAAGGCAAATGGTTTTACCGCCCACAAGCCGCAGCTATCTTAAAAACAATGGAAAAAATAGCTATCGAAGAGGTCTTAAAACCTCTTGGTTTTGAAGAAATAATTGAATCACATATTGTCCCCTTTGACGTATGGATTAAAACAGGTCATATGGAAGGCATGCCTGGTGAGTTTTATTATGTTTCCGAACCAAAAACCCGTGATGTTGATAAATGGGAAAGATTTGTAGATTTAACAAAAATAACAAAGGAGATACCAACAGAGGAACTTAATAAAAATATTAGCACTCCAACAGGTGGTATATGTTATGCACAATGTCCACTAATATACTGGAGTCTTAAAGGTAAAACAATTTCTGAAAAATCATTACCTGTTTTAATATATGATAACACTGCAATTTCAGCTAGATATGAATCAGGTGGAAGACACGGAATAGAAAGAGTAGATGAGTTTCACCGAATAGAACCCGTTTATATTGGAACACGCAAACAACTTTTAGATCTCCGTGAAAAATTTCTTGATAGATACAAACATGTTTTCAACAATATTTTTGATCTTGAGTGGCGTATGGCATGGGTTACACCCTGGTATATGCAGCAGGCTGGAAAAATAGGCGACAAGGGAACTCAAGACACGGGGACAATTGATTTTGAGGCATATATGCCATATAGGGGTGACAGGAAAAAATCTGAATGGCTAGAGTTTCAGAATCTAAGTATTCTAGGTGACAAATACGTAAATGCTTTCAACATAAAAGCACAGAAAAGCAATCTATGGAGTGGATGCTCAGGGATTGGTCTTGAACGTTGGACTACTGCCTTTTTAGCTCAAAAAGGCCTAAACCCCGATAAATGGCCGGAAGGTTTTAGAAAATATTTAGATAAACTACCCAAGGGTATAGAGTTTCTATGAACAAAAAAAATCTATCTGAATATAAAAGAAAATATGATGTTTCCCGCCATCATGCATGGGCGGGATCAGTTTTATTAGCACTTCTAATTGCAACTAGAACCTTTCTTGAGATAGTAGATATTAAAGTAAATGATACGATTGTAGTAATAATTGGCGCGATACTTGTTGTATATACTCTTGTTTCAGTTTTTTTAACATATAGATACCGATCAGGTCTAACTTCTGAACAAAAAAAGATTATTGAAGTGCATCACCATAATTCAGATGATGAACTAGAAAAGAAAAAAATCGATTCTGATCTAGAAAAAGAAAGACTGAAACTTGAAAAAAAGAAAGCAAAAGCTGAGCTTAAAAAATCAAAGAGACTAAAAAAAGAAGAAAAGGATTAAATAGTTATTAAACGGAAAAACCTTTAAATAAGAATTCTGTTCCCCATCCGATGGCTAAAAGAAGAAAAGAAAAAGATGACGAAGAAGATAAACCATTTAAGATACCAAAGTTTGACAAAGAAGGGTTTATAAAAAAAGAAAGAAGAAATATTAAATCAATGTTTATTGCATTTTTGTTTGCAGTTGTTATGGCATTTATTTGTTTTGGGTTCTTTGCACTTATGGGTCCAGAGACAGATATGCGTTGGCTATTAGTTTTACTTGTAGCAGCATTTAGCGCTTCTTTTATTAGATATTTTTACATGCGGTTAAAAATTGATACCTCTGAATTTACAAATAAAAATTGGTTTGTTAATTACGCGGTATATTTCATTGCTTGGTTATTAATTCTTACAATACTGATTAATCCGCCGTTTTATGATGATCAAGATCCAAGAGTTGAGTTGGTAGCTCTTCCTAGTGCTCAAGAATTTGGCGGAGATGTAAAATTAATTGCTAGAATCACAGATAATGCAGGTATTGAAAAATCAGGGATAACTCTCTTAATTAATGATGCAGAAATAGATAATAATGATTTTACTTTTGAGGATGACTTTTTTGAATATATCTTTGAAAGCCCTGAGAATTCATCAGGTGATTTAACTTATGATTATAAGTTTTTAGTTGAAGATGTTAGTGGTAGAGAACATGGTCCTGTAACTGGGTCTTTTAAATTCAGTAACAGAACTATTAGATTGTCTTCACATGAACAAGCGTATACCTATCCTGGTCCAGAGGTATCATCAGGAACACCTATTACTTTTGATTCTGAAGATGGTATTGATATTTTGTATTACACTGTAAATGATGGTCCAAGAATAAATGTAACTTATAACAAACAAGGTGGAAACTACATAACCTATCCAAAATACAAAGGATGGGCAGCAAATCAAAATGTAACAGTTAAGGTCTATGGTAGATCTATTAATAATTATGATTTTGTGCTTCCTTCTATGGTTGATCAGGAGTTTAATATGGATGAATATATTTCTAAGTATTCATTTAATAACACAATCAAGGATACACAAGAATACTATTTCCAGGTAGGATCTGAGAATATTGGTATAGAAGATTCTCCTGAAGCAAAAGAGCCACCAATAGAATACAAGCAGGTACCAGGTTTTGAATCAGTAATATTCATATTAGCACTAGTCGCAGTAATCTTAATATTTAGATACAAGAAAAAAGATAAGAAATGAACAAAATAACAAACCTTTCAAGAGACTTAAAAAGAAACTTCAAACCAAGGAAAAAAAATTTCAGTAAACCTGTTGCATCTTGGACTGAAAAAGACATTCTAAAAGGAGAAATTGTTGATACTCTTGTAATTATTTTTAGAACAAGGGGTTGTACATGGGCATATAAATCAGGATGCAGTATGTGCGGATATTTCAATGATAGCGCATGGGAAAAGGTAACCGATGAAGAACTTATCTCTCAATATAACATAGCAATGGAGAAATTCAAAGATCAAAAATTTGTAAAAATCTTTAACTCAGGTAGTTTTCTTGATGAAACAGAAATATCAAAAAAGGTTAGAGATAAAATCCTAAAAGACCTAAATACAAAAGTTGAAAAAGTTTCTTTTGAATCAAGGCCTGAATATATAACTGAAGATACAATAGATGATGTTAAAAATATTTTTAAAAATAAAGTAATAGAAATTGGAATTGGTTTAGAAACAGCTGATGATAATATTCGAAAGGATTGTATTAACAAAGGATTTACTTTTAAGGATTTTAAAAAAGCAGCAGATATTCTTAAAAAAAACAGTTTTCGATTAAAGACCTATGTTTTAATAAAACCTCCTTTTTTAACAGAAAAAGAATCAATTAATGATGCAATTAGTACTGTTAAAAAAATAAAGGATTTTACAGATGTAATATCTTTTAATCCATGTAATGTTCAGAAAAGAACTGTTGTTGAGTATCTTTGGAAAAAAAATCTCTATCGTCCTCCTTGGCTTTTTAGCGTAGTTGAAATATTAAAAGAAAGTAAAAGAATTGTAAATGATAATGTTAGATTGAAATGTGATGTTGCTGGTGGAGGAAGCATACGTGGTGCTCATAACTGTAAAAAATGTGATAATAGATATCTTAAAGAAATATCTAAATTTTCTTTGAATCAAGATCCAAAATTTTTTGAAAAACTTGAATGTAGTTGTAAGGAAGAATGGCTTGACCAATTTGATCTTGAAAACCTTGGTTTTGGTTCACTTATTGATATGTATAGGTAGATGATATGACCGATGTTAAAGTATCTGAAAATGAAACTATCGTTTTAATTGATAAAAATATGAAAAGATATTTTATAGATACAGCTGGTAAAACTGATAAGATAAAAGGCGTAGGTGTAATTGATCCAAGCTGTTTTGTTGGTAAAAGATATGGTGAAAAATTAACTATTGGAAACAAAGAGTTCTATATTTTAAAACCATCTCTTATGGATAAATTAAAGGGGCTTAAAAGAAAAGCTCAAATTATTCTTCCAAAGGAGTTAGCTTATATTATTATGTTTTGTTCTATTGAATCTGGTAACACTGTTCTTGAAGCAGGTATTGGTTCGGGAAGTCTTACTACAGCTCTAGCTAATGCTGTTGCACCAAATGGGAAAGTTATATCATATGATAAAAGAACTGATTTTATAAAACACGCTAAAAAAAACCTTAAAGACTTTGGTTTCCTTGATTATGTTGAAGCAAAACATAAGGATGTTACAAAAGAAATCGATGAACAAAACCTAGATGCAGTTGTTCTTGATATTCCTAATCCGTGGGATGCAGTAAATACTTCTTACAATTCTTTGAAAATTGGAGGCTATCTCTGTTGTTATTCTCCACTTATAAGCCAGGTCGAAGAAACTGTTTCTGAAATTAAAAAACATAATTTTATTGAAGTACAGACTTTTGAAAACATTCAGCGTGAGATGATAATATCTGAGAGAGGAACTCGTCCAAGTTTTGATATGCTGGGTCACACTGGTTATCTTACTTTTGCAAGAAAGATTATTTGAATTATTTTTCTAATTTTATGCCTCTTTGGTTTTGATAATTCCCACTTTTTTTGTCGTATAGTTCTGAGGGAATACTACTCATATTTTCAAAAACAATCTGACAAAATCTATCGCCGATTGGTATTTCTAGTGTCTCATCGTTACTATTAAAGCAGCTTATAGTAAGAGTTCCATGAAACCCTGCATCCACCTTACCAAAACTTGCCATAATGCCTTTCCTAGCATAGCTAGAACGAATCCATAATTGAGAAGTAATCTTAGGTCCCATTTTTACAAATTCCTTTGTACTAATTGCAAACCAAGTCTGTGGTGGAATACTAGCAACACCATCTTTAATATGTTCATCAGTTTTTTTAATAAATACTTCTTCGATAGATAGATCATAACCATTAGGCGTTAAATTCTTTTCAACAAATGGTTCAATTCCTAGTTCTTCATTTTTCATTAGTTCAACTATATCATTATCTGATAAAATCATAGTTTATTTTCTCCCTTTTATCTATTTTTCAACGATTTTGATACTATTTATCTTTACATCTTTTACTGGTTTATCGTTTCTACCAGTTTGTACTTTAGATATACTCTCCACAACATCCATTCCATCTATTACTTTTCCAAAAATAGTATGTTTGCCGTCAAGCCATGGAGTTGGTTTAATCGTAATAAAAAACTGTGAGCCGCCTGTATGAGGTCTACCAGTATTAGCCATTGATAAAACTCCTTTTTGATGGCTGAGATCTTTTTTTATTTCATCTTGGATTGTATAACCTGGTCCACCATAACCTGTCCCTTGTGGACAGCCAGTTTGAATCATAAAATCAGGTATTACTCTATGAAAAATCAGTCCATTATAAAAACCTTGATCAACTAGTTTAACGAAATTTCCAACAGTTAAAGGTGCTTTATCGTTATATAATTCTATTTTAAAATTACCCATGTTTGTATTGAATTTAGCTATTTTTTCAGTCATAAAATCGTCGCCTCCTTTATTTTTTTGCCATGTAAACATTTTCTATTATTATATCGTTATTTGGCCTTCCGCCGCCAACATTTCCATAACTTCCGTCATGTGGTTCATCTGCAATATCTTGTACTACATCCATCCCATATATTGTCTTTCCAAAAGCTGCATAACTTCCATCAAGGCTAGGTTGAGCACCATCACAAATAAAAAATTGCGCACTACCAGGCACTCCTGCACCTGTACTTGCCATTGAAATTGCTCCGTTTTCATGAGAGACCCCGCCTTCAAATTCTTCGATATTTCCATAAGGGCTCGTTTTTGTTGATCCATCTGGCATAGTGTTTCCTGCCTGTATCATAAAATCATCCATGACCCTATGAAATATCATACCATTGTAGAAATCATCATCTGCAAGATTTATAAAATTCTGACAGGTTTTAGGTGCTTGGTTTTCATAAAGTTCGACAGCAATTACTCCTTTGCTTGTTTCTAATACTGCAACTGGATTATTAGTGGCAGATAGAGCTTCTTTATATTCGGAGTCATCCTGATAATCAGCGTTATCATCAATATTTTCCCCTATATTTGTGTTATCAGTGTTGTCCTCTGTCGTTTCTCCGCCTAAAAACTGAAAAATTGCATAAGATGAACTTGCGACTAGAATAATTACTATAAAAATTGATAAAAACATCGCAGATTTATTTCTCTTGATTTTTTTAGCAGTACTCTGCTTTTTAACAGGTCTTGATCTTTTCCTACTGCTGTTATTTTTTTTAGCACTCATACTACTACAAAATAGAAACCATATAAATAAAGATTTTTGAAGAAAAAAAGAAAAAAATTATTTTTTAGTTTTCTTTCTTTTGTATATTATTGCTCCTGCAATAAGAACTGCAATTACTGAAACTATGATTATTGCCATGTATTCTTCAAGGAAGGACTGTGGTTGTCGTTCATTTGGATAATGTGTTACGCCAAATGGCATGTGCCCTTCGATATCTGTTTCTTCATCGTATCTCATTGGTTTTGTATCTTTTTTCTCCCAGTAGTTTTCATCACCGTGTTCAGTACCTGGTACAAGCATTCTTAAGTCAGGATCACCGAAATAAACTACGTTTTGAGCTGTATCCCACCACCATTGAGGTGGTTCAGTTGCAAATAGTTTACCTACATGGCTGATACCTTTAGCATATGCTTCTCCGACTGTATCACCTAGAACCATGTCTCTCGGCATTGTATTTGTCCAGTATGCATACCAACTAGTAGGCCATGGATCAGTTACTTGATAAGATGAACCATGTCGTATCATAGTCAAATGTAAATATTTGTATGCTGGAAGACATGCTGATAAAATCCATCCTGCTGAGTGAAGATTTTCAAGATCTTCATCCATATTATAACCTGTAAGTTGATTAAATGGTAGAGGGAAACTACCAAGTTTTGCCCCAACTATTCCATCTTTGAAGTATGAACTATCCATAAGCCAAGGCCTATTATCAACAAAGTTTCCTAGTATTGGGATGTAGCTAATAAGTTTAAACAAGTTTTGTCTGATTGGTTTTTCATTAACTGTGTAATCCCAACCAAGTGGAAATAATCCATCCATATTTGGATTTCCAATTATGCCTGGAATTATTCCTTTTGCATTCATTGTCATACTATCTGGTGTTTCAGTGGATCCCATTAGAAAATCATAACCTCGCCATGGGTTTCCTTCCTTTTCATAAGCTAAAAGATTGAATGGTAGGTTCAAGCCTTTTGAGGCAAGTCCCTCTTCAGGCCAAGTTATTAAAAATCCAGAGTCGCTTCCAGCTCCATGTGTACCACAGTTCCAAAGTAACGTTCCTCTATTTAGATTTTCAACGATAGGTGTATATCCTGTTGAATAAACGTTACTATATCCACCTTTCTCAAAGTAAAATGGATTGCTTATAGTTGCACTAAAATCAGGCCAGACTGCACCTGTTTTACCGGGTACAACTCCCTGGTCTATTGCATAAGGTGAAGCTGAAACACCTGGAACTATATCATCTCTACATTCATACTGAAAATCATAATATTTCTCAAATACCTCGTTCATACGATGGTTATAAGTTATATATGAATGAAGCACGGGATAAGTGAATTTTTCTTCTTGTTCTGGCTTAGTTACTTTTAAACCAAGTGGTCCAAATGGGAATAGTTTTCTTCTTTGGCTTTCGCTTCCCTGAATGTATGTATTTCCTTCTGGCTTTGCGCCAGGGTTATTAAAAATCAATGCAGGGTAGAAGATGTTCCTAGAGATCCAATAAGCTGTATCAACTGGTGAACCAAAGAATTTACCAGGAATAGCTCTACCAACAAATGTTCTATCCCATGGTGCACCTATGTCGTATTGACCGGCAACTGTTATCATTGTTTCCATGCCTGGTTTATCAAGGCCAATTTCAGCAAAGTAGTTATATGCTTGTCTGCCTGTTAATGACATAGGAGCTGCTGGTGGATCAGGAAATCCTCCTCCATTTCTTTTCCAAAATTCATTATGCCACACAACTGCTGAAGAGAGTTTAGGGTGATTATCTAAAATAATTACAGGGCTTCCATGATGAGCGGCAACATATGCAGCAGGGCCTATGTGCAGTCCTGCTTTTGTTTCCTTGTTTGGTTTTTGCTCTGTCACTAACCATTTAGTCCATGGGTCAATTGTTGAAATTATAATATCATTCTGCCCAGATAGATCAGTTATTTTTCTATATATGTCTTCATGTTTTTTATAGTGATTTTTTACTTCAGCAATTGAATTTAATTCATCTGCTTTGTTATCTTTTAGTCTGGCATTTAAATCAACAAGATGTATATTTTTAACGCCTAGTTTGTACAATGCGTCTTTTGTTTCTTTTGGTATTTCATCTGTCTTTGTATAAAGAAGAGGTGCATTTAGTTGACTAGCAAGAACTGACCCTTCTGTTGCAGAAGTAAGAAAATCTGCTTTTTCTTTTGTAATATTTTGATCCCAGTCATATTCAATTTTAAAATCGACAGGGTCATCATTTTCATCAAGTTTGAATACTGCGACTGAGTAACTTGTTCCCTCAGGGCATTCTCCAAGTTGATCCAAATGTATTTTCCTTTTTCCCTTTTCTTCAACTGTTTCAGTAGAACTTAAAATTTCTTCACCTGCCGGGCCAATTATTGACAGTCCTAAGTCTATATTGGTATTTTCCCAGGTAAGTTCAAAGTTTGCATTTCTACATCCAAATGGTATTTTTTCAGGAATGTCTATTTCTGTTCCTGGAAGTATTGTGATATCTGTTTGGTATGTTACTCCCTTTAACATATTATTTACTATATCTTTGATTGATCCAAACACTTCAAAAGTAGGGACATCTGTAACACTTAGCCGCCATTTTCCATTTCTATATGCATACATTTGTGTTTTTTCTTCATCCATACCTTCATTTAAGTTCCATGCTTGAGT
This sequence comes from uncultured Thermoplasmatales archaeon, assembly GCA_964518165.1. Lineage (GTDB taxonomy): Archaea > Thermoplasmatota > E2 > DHVEG-1 > DHVEG-1 > CAYZTD01. The sequence goes on along the minus strand of CAZFFN010000109.1, from coordinate 4,220 downwards.
ATATGCGACCTGAAGCCATTCTCCATCTCCAAAATCACAATAAAATTGTGTGTCAGGGTCTGCACTTGGAATTGTTATCAGTACACTTAAAGGCAGATCAGAATCTTTACCTATACCACCTGCATAGGATGCCCACCATGTTCTAGCCTTTATAAATTTGTATCCTTTTGGTACTTCAAAGTCATGGAAACGAGGATTAAGTTTGTCTGCTTGTGGGGAATAAAAGGTTTTCTCTATAGCTTTATCGCTACCTATAGAATCTTTGATTTCTGAACTAAACTCATATTCAGAATCTTTAAATTCTTCACTAACAACTGCTACAACTGCATCATTTGAATAAGACCAATCATTTAAAGCAATTTTTTTGGATACTTCATATATGTTTTTTCCGCTGATAGAATTTACATCTCTTGAATTCCAGTCTGTTGGAATCTCATCTTCATCAACATTTATCAAAGTCATTTGGTCTAGTTTATCATTTGTATACTCCATCCAGTCTTCCATGAAGTAATTAAGTCCTTGTCTTGCATTTAAACTGCGTTCTTTTTCTTCTTCGTATTCGTATTCCTCATCAAAGAAAAGCAGCGGATGAGAGTATAGTTGGTTGTTTTCTTTAAAAACAGATGTTGGTACTGCTGCTAAATATGAATAATCATCAAAATAAGAGTTTTCATCGTATTTAACTAACGTTGCTTCTTCAATTGGCAGTACTGATGTATATGAAGGTCCCTTATCAAAACCTTTTTCGGTATCTGCTGCGCTTATTGAAGATATTATCGGGCTTTGTATCAGTAACAATATTGCAAAAAATATCATTATTTTATTTACATTATATTTTAATTTCATTTTTTCCCTGCCATTATTATTATTATTATACTTTTATATATTTAAATTTTACTTTATATATATTTGTTCTTTTAACAATTGTTAAGTACAATTATTATTTAAGCTCTTTGGGTAATCTGTATAGAATTTATTATATTTAAATGCTATATATAAATTACTTATATAAAACAAAGTGCATCAATGTTATTAGAAAATTCTAAATCGATTTCTTAATATCTCTTCTTTTATCAAACATTTTTTTAACCCAATAGATACATACCTTATTATTTATGGTCTTTAATACATATTAATATGAATATTTAATTTTTTTTAGATTGTCTCTTTAATATTTTCTATAATGTCTGATTGAGAATAGAAATCAACGACGTGTTTTGAGCCACTTTTTCCTTCTTTAACTAGTGTCCATACGGCATGTGTTGGATCTACTTTAGGTTTCACATAGGCTTTTACATCATAAAAACAATCTTTATCTGCATCAATTTTTTTATAAATTTTAACTTCAATATCTGTGTTTTTAACAGTTGTAAAACCTCTGATATCCTCTCTATACTTTTCAGTTAAATTTTCATCGTATTTCCATCCCTCAAGAAGTATTCCCGGGTATTCATCTGAAACCTCAAAATCTTCAAAACTTTCATCTTTTGGTTCTTCATAGGATATCTGATCTATTTGAAAGGTTGGAATGTAAATATAATCCCAGTCATTTTGATCATATGGTTCGCCATTGCTTCCATCTGAAAAATCAAAAAGAGTTCTATCATGATAGATAAATCTATAATTCATAATGCTATGGTATTCCTTTAAATATCTTTCATAGTCCTCCTCGTCCATACTTGGATAGCGAACTCCAATTGGCCCCATTATATCATTTCCTGGATAAGCTATTGGAACAAGGCCAAGAGTGTGTCCTAGCTCATGAAGAACCGTTTTTGCAATAGCTACTTTGAAAAACCGTGGTGTAAAAGCAAGTCTTGTTTTTAGAGTTACTTCAACATCTGTTCCTACATGTATCATATCAAATAATACGTATTTGCCAGGATTTGTAAAGCCACTATGTTTGTTCCCAATAATCACATATCTAAAAATGCCTTTTCTTTCATCAGAAAAATGATGATTGTAAAAACTAAGTGTCTGTTTAGCTACTACATCATCAAGGTTCTCATAAAAAGGAAGCATTTCACCTCCGCCATTTATTGGTCCATCTACCCATCCATCGTCTATATATACATTTATTCCATATTGAGCAAAACGCTCGATTATCATCTGTTGGGCTTCCTCTGGAAAAACATGTGGAAAATCGATTAGTCCTTTTTTCTTCATTCCATCTGTTTCAATATAGATATCTGGTTGATAGGGATTTGAAAAATATTTTCTCATTTGATATTCTTCAATATTTTCTATTCCATCAACATCTGGATCTAGATTCTCATGATCATCATAAGTGAATGGGTCATATCCCCATTTCCATTCCCAACTAGTTGGAATACCATCATTATCAGGGTCTAATTTAGAGTCATCTATCGCAGGATCCGTTCCAAGAATATTAACTTCTGTCCAATAGGAAATTCCATCATGATCATAATCAGATTGATAAATATTGAACCAAACTTCAAAGTTTTCACCTAAATAATGACCATATCCATCTTTATCTTTGAAATAGTCATCACCATTCCATCTACCTGTTCGATAATCATATTGTAGAGTAATTGTTTCTCTTTCAATATCTTCAGATCTAAGTTTTAAAATACCTTTTTTTTCAACCTCAAAAATAGATATAATCACTTCAGAATTAGCTTGTTCTTCTTCAATATAATAACTTACAACACTTTCCTCGCCAAAACTATCCCACTGATTATAAACACCTGTTTGACCAACATTTCCTTTGCTATTGCATTCGTCTCCATCTACATATGTCTTCCAGTAAAAACTAGGTGTATTTCTCCAGCTCATTCCAAATTTTAACATTTTGTCCATAAGGCCTCTATGTCTTATTCTTTGTATTTCAATCATTAAACCCTGATTTGTATATGGGCTGATTTGGTCATCTACTTTTATTTCTTCTATTGGTTTTTGAATCTTCAAGGGTTCTCTTTCTTCTTCAAAATAAAAGAGATATACTAGAACAGATCCTGCAACTAAAATCAGAACTAAACCAACGGCTAATAGCTTTTTATTTAAAGAAAATATTTTTTCATTCATTTTACCACCTTCTTGGGGTTTTAAAAAAATTACTTATTTCAATATATTTCAAACCTATGTTACAATAGTAACATTTTTACATTAATATTTTAGTTTAAGTGAGCAGTTGTTATTTTAGTAAAAATAGTATATAAAAAGTTATTAAAATAACATAATTGAGTTTTTCTTCTGATATTAGTTTTAATAACCCTTGGGTAAGTTATTTAAAACAAAACCTTTAATCATTAAATTGTTGACACAAACTAACTCATTTCAAAACAAAATTTTCAATAATACAGGAAATAATACTAGTAGTCTATGTGCTCTTTGTAGGGGTACTAAACTACTCTGTGGTAAATCCCGTTGCCCTGTTATTTTAAAGTTTTATTCAAAAAATAAATACAAAAAAAAGATTGACACGTTGAAAATTGGGGGTTCATCTCCACCAAGTGTTTTTATCGGAAGAGTAGGCTATCCGAAGGTATCAATTGGCCCTATGATCCCACCAGTTATGGGTGATACATCTGAAATTGATACACCAGAAAAATGGCTTAATAAATCAATCGATGAAATAGTCGATTTTAGAACAATGCTTGTTAGAGGAAAATATACTGTTGATATATATGATGTTGAAAGTACAAACAAAATAGTTGAATATACAAAGGAACTTGCTTTATCAAAAAACAGTGTTTTTACTGAAGCAATTTTTAGTAAAAAACCACGTGGTAAAATTTCTTTTTATGATGAAGTTCAACCCCATGGACCATCAGCACCAATTAAAAAATTTGATATAACTAATCCTAAGTATGAACAAAACATCGAAAAAGCATATTATGATACAGACCTTAAATCAAAAAATGCAGTTCTAAATCTTTATAAAAATAGAGTTAGTATCACAAAAATAAATCGGGCTTTTAGTGTTGGTGCGTTTGGTGTAAAAAAATATAGAAGGTTTGTTCCAACACGATGGAGTATAACCGCAGTTGATTCAACAATTGGTAAAGAACTACGTGAAAAAACAAAAACATATCCTTGGATAAATGAATTTAGGATTTACAGTCTTAATCAGTTTGACAACCGCTGGATTATTTTTATGTTTCCATCAGAATGGCAGTATGAACTAATTGAAGCGTGGTATCCAAATACAACTTGGAATCCATATGGTAAAAAGATATCCATGTTTAATAGCTATGAGT
>CAZFFN010000108.1:0-1672 GCA_964518165.1 uncultured Thermoplasmatales archaeon | reverse complement strand
ATCAAAATTACAACTTTTTTCTTTCAAATGAAGATTTTCAATTGAAAGAAAAGGGATTAAACTAATTCAGCAATTAGAGGAAGAAGATAAAAAAGCTATATTCCGTATTATTGACGGTATCCTTACCAAATCCAAGTTTAAAGATTTCTTTAATAAAAATGTGGCGATGTTATAAAAACACAATCATTAAAATAATTAAAAGAAACTCAAAAAGCAATATTATAATAGATAAATTAATTAACTTATCATATTTTCCATTTTCCCTCTTACTGATTTTCTTTAATTGAATTAAATCGGAAATCAAACTAACCATAAAATATGATTTTGCTTTACCCAGTTTTATCAAAATCACCCTAATTTTCAAGATTAATGATATCAAAACAATACCATTAATAAAAATTAAAAAAAGTAATATTTTTGAAAAAACACTCATTATTTGATATGCACTAATATCTTACGCTTACCTATAAAATAATTATGATAATATTCAACCTCTATGTTGTAAACCTTGTCATTCCAATCTATATAGGTTTTTTCAATTAAAACAGCTTTTTCTTTAGAATTTAGAAACAATTCATCTCCAATGTTCATACCTTTAACCTTTGTCCAACCTTTCCCACTTATATAAAAAGGGTGATCTGGAGTAACATAAATATTCTCATTATTAATATTCAATTTAAATATGCTATCTGCTTTTGAAATGTACTTATTTCTGACTATTGATTTTACTTCTTTATTTTCATCTAAATCAAAAGAAAAGATCGTATCTCCAATCATGATATTTTGAATTTCAATATATCCATTAGGACTATAAACCATCGTTTCTTCAGAAAAACAAACTGGATTAGGACGATTCCAATATGAAGGATTACTTAATGTTAATTTATCTCTTTTTTCAATAGTTGTATTGACAGTTCCAAAAGAACCTGTCGGAGTTCCAATTGAAACACCCATATTAACATTTATATAATTAAAAGTCGGAATACCTGAATGCTTAGCTGATGTTTGAATTTCTCCTTCCAAAATAGAACCTCCTGATATCATTGTGCTGTATCCCGTCAAATCTTCACCTTTCAAATTAGCAGGACCATATATAAACATTAGTCCAGTACCGGTACCAGCTCCACCTCCAAAGATAAATCCTTTTTCTTTGCCAATGAATTCTTTATCTGCATCCCCCTGTAGCATTGAAAAATTTGTACTTGTCGCTGAAAACATTGGACCTAATCCAGCACCAATTTTCACATAGCTTCCTACACCAACTAATCCCCAGTCATTATCTTCATTTTCCATTATGCTTCTAAATTCATTTGCTTCCTCTTTTGTTGTATTAAAACTACTTTTTATTTCTTGGTCTTTATATTTAAATGTTATGTGCTGGGTTTCATCGCCTCCTTTGTCACTTTTCCATGTCTTTTCTCCTGTTTCCACATTTAATTCCCATTCATCATTCAAATCTAAAGCCCCCGTTGGATCCACCCTGTTCAATGGATTCCATTGCACATAATTGTACGGGCTCAAGGCCGGGCGTTCTTTTGCTAATGGGTCAACACTAAGCCAGTTGCTCAGGTCAGAATCGTAGTAGCGTGCTCCAAAGTATGTGTATCCCGACTCATCATCAAGCTCCTTAGCGGAGAACTTGTAGCGGGCGTCGAAATTGTGGTTGCGCTGG
>CAZFFN010000107.1:0-2120 GCA_964518165.1 uncultured Thermoplasmatales archaeon | reverse complement strand
ACTGATTAGGTAGTATTGCTTATGAATATCTTAATGATACTTGATAACCCATTTACTCATGATCCTCGTGTATATAATGAAGCAAAATCATTGGTCGATAATGGGCATAAAGTTACCGTTCTTGCTTGGGATAAAACAGGTAGAAATCCTGAAAATGAAATAATTGATGACATAAATGTGGTTAGAAGCTATAATACAAAGCTGATGGATATCATAAAACACGATTTTATATTTAGGAATCATAGATGGTGGAAGAAAGGTTTTTCAGATGCTATAAAACTTCATAAAAAAAAATCTTTTGATATTGTTCATTGTCATGATTTGTATACTCTGCCGATTGGTGTAAAGTTAAAAAAGAAACTAGGTTTACCTTTGATTTATGATTCTCATGAGTATTGGGAATATTCTATTAATTATGCTTTACCTAAACCTCTATCAAATTTTTATATTTGGGAGGAAAAGAAAGGGATACTACATGCTGACCATATTATTACAGTAGCTGAACCCATGGTAGAACATTTTCAGAGTATAGGTTGTAAAAATATTACCATTGTAAATAATTGCAAAAAGAAAATTAGTGAATATTATATTAAGCCAGATAATGAACAATTTACTTTAAATTATATTGGCGGAATAAGTAAGAAAAGATTTGTTTGTCAAGCTATTGAAGTATGTAAAACAGTAAAAAATATAACATTTGTAGTTGCAGGTTTTGGATCAGAAGAAGAAAAAGTAAGAAAACTTGTGAATAGTAATGATTCAAAAAATAGAATATTATTTTTAGGAAAAATACCTATGAACAAGGTAATATCAGAAACATTGAAATCTGATGCTGTTTTATGTATGCTTGACCCAAGTATAAATAATAATCGTGTTGGTGCACCAAATAAATTATTTGAAGCAATGGTTTGTGGAAGACCTGTTATAGCCACTAAAGATACATATAGTGGTAAATTGGTTGAAAAACTGGATATGGGATTAGCTATAGATTATAATGATAAGAGTTTCAAAAACGCATTAATAAAATTACGTGAGAACCCTAAATTATGTGAAAAATTTGGGAAAAATGCTTTAGAAGCTGCAATTAGAGAATATAATTGGAAAAATCAAGAACAAAAGTTGTTATCTGTCTATAGAGGGATTAAAAATTGAAGATTGTCAGTATTGTTGGCGCACGTCCTCAGTTTATTAAATGTAATCCTGTGTCAAAAGAATTAAGAAAAGATCACAAAGAAATATTGGTTCATACTGGTCAGCATTATGATTATGAGATGTCGAAATTGTTTTTTGAGGAAATGGGTATTGCAAAGCCTGATTATAATTTAGGTGTTGGATCTGGTTTGCATGGTGAACAAACAGGTAATATTTTAATTGAGATAGAAAAAGTTTTGTTAAAAGAGAAACCGGATTTTGTTTTAATTTATGGTGATACTAATTCAACTCTTGCAGGTGCGTTAGCTGCTGTAAAACTACATATAACTGTTGGACATATAGAGGCGGGTCTTCGTAGTTTTGATAGATCTATGCCTGAAGAGATTAATCGTGTTTTATCAGATCACGCTTGTAATATTCTTTTTGCCCCAACTAAGACAGCGGTGAAAAATCTAAAAAATGAAGGTATAACTAAAGGTGTTTTTAACACAGGCGATGTGATGTATGATGCTTTGCTTAATAATATTAAGATTGCCGAGGAAAAATCAGATATATTAAGCAAATTAAATCTAGATCCAAAGAATTATTTTTTAGCAACCGTCCATCGCCCTTCTAATACAGATAATAAAAAAAGTCTTTCGAATATATTAAAAGCTTTTTCAGATTTAGATAAAAAAGTTGTTTTTCCAATTCATCCTAGAACATTAAAATTTATTAATAAATGCAATTTAAAAGACAAAATTGGAAAAAACGTTATTATAATCAAGCCTTTAGGTTATCTAGATTTTCTTATCCTTGAAAAAAATGCTCACAAAATACTTACTGATTCTGGCGGTATCCAAAAAGAAGCTTATCTTCTAAAAGTTCCTTGTATAACCTTACGAGAAAATACGGAGTGGGTTGAAACGGTTAAAGATGGTTGGAATATATTGGTTGGTGCAAATAAACAAAAGATAGTAGATGCTGGC
>CAZFFN010000106.1:0-6517 GCA_964518165.1 uncultured Thermoplasmatales archaeon | reverse complement strand
AATTTTTAGATAGGATTTATTAAAAATTATATGCTTTTTTAATATCCTCGAGACAGGTCTCTTTAAATCTCTTTGATACAGATTTTTGGCGATTTTTGATTACTTCCCTTACTATATTTTTCATATTAAAATCTGCTTTTTCTGAAATGTTAATAATTACCTTTGTGTAAATTAGAACTATGGGATCATTATCTTCATCAAAAAATTCATTGATTATTTTCCTGATGTATTTTTCCTTCAGGTCTATTTCAAAATTGTCGATGCAAATCGAAAGTATCTCTGGTAAAAATTCATTTTTGAATTTTTCTATACTAATTTTAGTAAATCCATATAATTCAGAATTAATGCTTAATTTTTCCGCTTTACAGGGATTTTCTAATAATTGATAAAATAGCTCATATATCCTATTTTTGAAAGGATTAATCGCCGAATCTATTATTGTTAGGTTTCTTATCTTATTATCTTTTATCTTTATCCTCACAGTTATTAAAAGAAATAAATAATCAAAAAATTCCTCTTCAGAATAATCTTCTGAAAGTGAATAAGCAGACATTTGATTATTTAGATTTCTAACAATTTTTGCATAATAGCGATCTGTCCGCAATTGAAACTCTTTTTCAAAATATTTTTCAAACCATAGACAAATTAAAACGTATTGAATATATCTTGAGAGCCTATTATCAAAGGCAAGAATTTTATTTGAAAAGTTTGAAGTGATTTTATCAAATATTTTATCGATTTCTTTCAATATATCCTGGTCATGTTCAATAGGTTCTTTTGGCTCAGGGGGTTCATCTTCATCTGGTTTAGGAGAAGATCCATAACTAGAATCTAAAGAATTTTTCCTTGTTTCTCTTAATAAATTTTGGATGAATGAAAATATGTCATAATCCCCATGTTTTGATGTAAGTTTGCCTAGGGATGGTGATATTTCCCTACCTTCTTTCTCATAATTCCCTTTTGGCTTTTTTTCTTCATTGTTACCAAACAACGTATACAAAACCCTGACCATACTTGTAATGTCTGAAATCTTTCCAACAAGTTTGTTTAATTCTTTTGGTTTGTTTCGATATTGCGGAAGCATATCAAATTCAGATAGTCTATAAAATATCCTAGATTTATTTGATAATTGTTTGACTCCATCTGTAAACCATAATTCTAATGGATATTTTTTATCAATTATTGGGATTTTATAAATTCCATTTTCTGTTTTTTCAAAATTAAATTTTATTATTGACCCATCAAACAGTTTACCCATCAGTTTTAATTCTATTTCAGCGTTGCTATGCAAAATAATTCTGTCAGTAATTCTATCCAAATAACAAAAGTAAATAATATTTTCAAATATCTTATCTGATTTCTTGAATTTTAATTCATTATAAGTTGATTCAATGTCATTTTTTCCAACGGACTTTGTTTTCATAGCAAAAAGAGTTTTATTTATTTCATCATCTGCCTTAATTAACAAACATGTCTCTAGATTTCCATTCTTAACGTTGTTTAACAAAGCTGACTTAGTGAAATTTGGACTACCCACAACAATAAAATTTTGGTCATTACCTTCAAAGTAGAGGAGTTTAAAATGTAATCTTCTACTCTCATCGGTTTCAATTTCTTGATATTTGATATTCCTAAATTTTTTTAATTCCTTAACATTTAAATTATGATTTTTTAGTTGTAAAGTAAATGTGAAATCTTTTATACCTAATTCATCGTTTATTTTTTGCAGTATCTCGTCTGTTTTTGAAAAGAAAGGGCAAATAATATTCAATTTTTTAATATTTTTATCTTTAATTTTTTCAATTATTTGATTTAGAATTGGTTCTTCCCAATTCGATAGAAAATATATATCAGCTTGTTTAATTGATTCATGTTCCTCTAATATCTCATTTATTTTCTGAATAATGAAATTTTCTTCATCTTTTATCAAATTCTCTAACATTCTTTTTACAAAAGTTAGTATTGTAAAGTTAATTGCCTGATCTTCAACCAAAGATGCGATCTCCATATTATGTGTAATTCCAGGTAGAGTAAGATTATGACTTCCTACAATTGAAAAAGAATTCTCTTTTCCATGAAAATAAAAAACTTTTGGGTGAAAAACACTTCCAACCTTTACTGGCAATAATAGATATTCTTTTCCACTTATATCTGTAAATTCATCACTATTTTTCAAGTAAGTGGAATAATCAACAAAAACAATAACAATAATATTTGGATTGTTCTTCTTCAGCAATTTAAATATTGAGTTATCAAAAAAAACAGGGTCAAATGTATAAGTAAAGAAGACTGCTATATCATGATTTTTAACTCCGCTGATTTTTTTAAGTAAGTTTATTGAATTTTTGAGAGCCATTTTTTACCATCTTCATTCAAGAAATAATTACCATCAAAATCTATAAGATTCATATCATACAACATTTCAACAGTATTGGTCCATTTTGATTCTCTATAAGGACGAAAATCATAGAATTTTCCATAATAGTATAGCTTGTTTTCTTCAATTGTGAAAAGCCATGATTTTGTTCTATCATACATATATTTACGAGCTGAAGTGTATCTATGTAGATTAACAACCGTTGAAAATAGGAGATAAGTTAAATCGGCAAGGTCCATTTCTTCTATTTTTAAATAGATATTCTTAGGTTTGGCCAAATTATCATCAATTTTTCCTGTGCCTTCTCTTTGCGTTTCATCAAATATACCATATCTCTTTTTTAACAAAAATAGGAGTATTATTAATCTTGAAAAATTAAAATTTTCATCTTCAGAACCAAGTAATTCAAGAAATAAATCCCTTTCGTTAATTGGATCGTTAATTGATATATCTATTTTCTCAATTGATTTAATAATATTTTTTGAATTAACACTATCAATCTCAATTTTTCTTTTATCAAAGATTTTTTTTATTTCTTTTTCAATTTTTTCCAAATCAAGAGTTTCAATTATATTTTCTATTGTTGCTCCTTGTGTCTTTTTTTCCAAAATTTCAAGAATATAAGTAAAAATATATTCTAAAATGTCTATGTAATATAGGTTATGAACATAAACTTCGAGCTCTTTTTTTATTTTATTTAATTGCCCAAATTCAATAGAACTAATTTTACTCTCCTTTTTATATTGGCCAAAATAAAAAGCATCTCTAATAGATTGCTCTAAATTACTCTTAGAGGGATTTACTTCGCCGATAATCTTCATGACTGTCAATAAAATTATTTTTCTTTTTATCTCAACGTCAATTATTTTATCTGGAAATCTATAATTGCCAGAAATAAATTCATTAAATTTTTCTTTATCCAAAAACAAATCTTTTTTGATTGGAGATTTTTTTGTAAAGCCAAATAAAACCATTCGCCATAAATTTATTTCTTCAAAGTTTTCTCTTATTTTACATGCGCAGTGACTATTAACCCTATCGAGGGATTTTTTATTGAAATTATTTTCAAAAAAAATAGTTGCATTACAATTAACAGTCCTTTCATATATATCCGCAATTTTCTCTCCAACATCCGAGAATATTAGATTATTGTTCTTATCCTCCCAACAGATATTCAAATCTTTTAGAGGACCATGATAGTAATAATTACCATATCCTACCTTATTTTTTCTACCAAAGCTAGTAAATTCATCAAGATTTATTTCTTCGTTATCCTCTAGGAATTTTTCTGCACTTTGTCTGTTTCGAATTCCTCTTGGATAATTTTTATCATGAAAATGGTGTTTTGCACAGACCAATGAAAACACTTTTTCAATTGGAAGTAACATTCTGTTTGATAGTTTACTTTTTTTAACATTATTCCAGGCCCATGCCAAAAATGAGAAATACCTTAATCTATCCGTCTGTGTTGTTATCCCAACTAAATATTCATTTTCTAAAAATTTTAGATCTGACAAGCTTAAAGGATCAATTATTCTATTTAATGTGTTTTTCTTTGTCCATAAAACTTGTATTCCTTCCTCCATACTAAGCCAAATCATGTAATGTTCTTCAATTATTTAAAATCTGATTGGAATACACTTTAAAATATGTCTCTCTTTATGTTCTAAACAGATTTTTAAAAATGATTTCTAATTAAATCCTTTTGTTTATTCTTTTGGAAAATCCATTTCATACTCAAAATATAAAGAACAACGAGAGTTATTATAAACAATGCAAAAGCAAATCTCACGTGATTAGATAAGATAGTATTTTGTTCCAAATACCTACCAATCACGACCAAATAATTAAACTCAGGATGATTATTTGCATAAACTATATTTGCATATTGATTCTGAATACTATGAAAAAACATCGGTAGAATCATAGAACTAAACATTGCAAGAACTTTATAGTAGATCTTCCAGCTCTTATCTTTAACTTTTTTAAATATCAAAATAATAGATATTGCTGCAAGAGTTGTAGTTGAGAAATGTAGAAGTATGTTTGGTATAGGTCCTTCACTAACCCCAAAGATTACTCCAGATGTTATTGCGAAGGGAATAAATGTATAATAAAAAATAGGTAAAAAATCAATTTTTTTAATTTTATCTTTATTTTTACCATATTTCATTGGAATATTAAAACCAATATATACAAAAAGAGACATTAGTAAAGCAGCTAGTATCTTATATGATTCTTCTCCAAGAGGCGCAAGAATTACTTTTTGAAAAGTATCATCAGACCAAATCATCTTAAGAGAATCAAAAATCCCCCAAGTTATCAATAATAACAAGAAAAAGTAGAATAGTAACTTGACATCTTTTGACAATTTCAAACTTAGCCTCCATCTAAAAGATAGGAGAATTTAGTTAATATATCTTGTCGCTGTAGTTTTATTTTAGACTATTTTTCTTCATAAAAAACACATAATTCTTATGTTATTTTAGCACTAAAGACCTGTAGTTATATATACATTTTACAAGGTTTTGAACTTGGTGAAATAAAGTGAAAAAAATAAGAAAAAATTCTTTAAAAAAAGAAGCAAATGTAAATAAAAGCAGCATCAAAATAGGGGGAGCTAATTTATGAATATACCTCTTAGCTTAGAATTAGCAGATATCTATCCTAAATTAATTGAAGAGCAAATAGAGAGAGAATATCAGAATCTTAGACCTTCAGATATAACAAGATATATTCTAAAAATATTTGATGATAAAGAATTAACTGTTGATATCGCATATCATCTTATCAGCAATCTACATGATCATTTTTCATCATTTGATTATGATAAAATCTCAGAGGTTTCTGGTTTTAACATTCAGAGAGAGTTAAGAGAAGCAAAAGAACTTTTCAGAGATAGAGAAAAATATATTCCCAGAGCAGAGGTAAGAGTATGAATTTTAACAAGAATACATGGAAAGAAAGTTATTAATATATAAATGAAAATTATTAATTGTATAAATTGGGGAAGGATAGGACATTTAGCACCCATCAAAATGTGATTATAAATGCATTTCTTATATCTAGATGAAACTGGCATTTCGGATAAAAATAAACATTTTATATTAGGTGGAGCAATAATTGGGGAAGATGATTGGAAAAGAGTAAACGATGAAATCACAGATTTAAAAAAACAACACCTTCAATCCGTTTATATTGATCTTAAGGGCCTAAGACGAAAAAATAAAGAGTTTATAAGTACAAAAACACCTAATCCCTTTTTTCATTTAAATCCAGATATATTAGAAGAATTTAGTGAAAGTTTGTTTGATATAATATTTGGGTCAAATATTACTTACATTGCATCTATTATAAATAAAGATAAACATAATGAAAAATACACACATCCTAAAGATCCTTACCTGTTGTCATATGAGTTTTTAATTGAACGATTTGACAATTTCCTCAAAGAAAACAACTCATACGGTACGATTTACATCGAATCAAGTAACAAATCACTTATGTCTAATCTAAACAAAGCACATAATAAATATGTCTCAAACGGAACATCTTTTCAAAAGCTGGATAAAATTATAGAAAGCTGTCATTTTGTCTATGGCCCACGAAATAATTTTGCACAAATATCAGATTTATTCATTAATGCGGTTTTCAAAACTGTAGAATATCGCAATCCGATTTATTATGAAAAATATAAACCTTTTATTTATTGCAATAAAACAGGGGAGAGAACTGGATATGGAATCAAATATTTTCCAATAGAAGAAACAACAGTTATGATAAAATAAAAAATTATTCAGTATCATCTAACTGTTTTTTAGCTTCACCAACTAAACCATCTGTTCCCTGTGCATACAAATAATCTATATGATCTCTTTCTTCTTTTGTTAAAATATCATTAGCAAAAAGACCTATGATATCCCAAATATAAAACTCATATTTTGGAGATATTTCTTCAAGTGAAAATAATTCATAAACAAATTCTGAGATCTCTTCAGCATCTTCACAGACACTCAAAATATTAGCATCATGACCAATTAGTTTAAGCATAATATTTGCAGCTTTCTCATCGATACATCTCATAATTACCGCATCTGAATGTTAAATTTAATAATTTTTGTAAGATTTTTACATAGCAAT
>CAZFFN010000105.1:0-4961 GCA_964518165.1 uncultured Thermoplasmatales archaeon | reverse complement strand
TCCCATCCATCCTTCGTAGATGGATGGATATTTAAATAGGCTGCTATCCCACGGATCACCTTAAAAAAAATTTATCAAAAAAATCTAATGTGACAAAGTCAAGATAAAAAAAAAGTAAAAATGGTGGAAGAAAGGATGAATCGGGGGCACGCACAACATTAAAAAAAGGGGGTAAAATTAATCGTCAAAGAAGATTTCTGAGAGCGCTTTTACAAATGATTCGCTAAACATGGGAGCATAGGGGCATTCATCCGGTTGTATTAAAGGAGGGTTTTTTTTATTTCGTTGTGCATTCATCCTTCACCACCTTCCATACCATACTTTTGTTAGTTCTCTTATTTAAAGTGTTATTGACAAAATGACATACATGAAAAAATTTCATCGAAAAATGAACCAACGATTTAGGTGAAAAAAAACGGTAGAAGAATTGATGAATGGAAAAAATCTAAAGGAAAATGTTTTTGATTACCAAGCAGTATTCTTTTTATTGTTGGGAGTAGGTGGACAGCTCACGGCCTTGTGCTGAGGAAAGTCCTCCCTCACTCTGGACCAAGGACCTACGCAAGTAGGAGAGGCGGGAGTCTCTGCAGAGGAGCAGAAACGACACAGCCCATAAAAAATGCGATGATACAAGTTTTGTTGTTGAGGTCTTTATGGGATTTGATGAAACGGCCAATCTGCCCTTGGAGCAAGTCTAAACAGTGGGATCAGTTGTCCAGACTGCCCACAGGTAAGGCGCTAAGTAGAATGCTGTTTAAAACAGAAGGAGGCTTACGGCCTACACCCAACGCCTTTTACTAATAAAATGACTGAAAATACTGTTTTTCCAAAAAATATAAATATTAGTTAGTATCATATATTTATTAAATAATAACAATATGTGATAAATATGTCAATTACCATCCAGAATAATACATTTGAACATTCCCCTACATTAAATACAGTGATCATGGTTGAAGAAATATTAAAAAACATGGATAAAAGCGTAGTGACTATTGCGCAACTTAAAAAAATGCTACCAAAACAGGTTAATCATAATACATTGAAAGTAATACTCACCTATCTAGAATATAGTAATAAAATCGCAGTAACTCTCAGTGGAATAACTTGGATTCATAATACTAATCCAAATCTTCGTAGAGCAATATCTAAAGGACTTGAACTATGAAAAAAGTAAGAGTTATTCTTTCACCTGAAGCAGAGGAAGTTTATAATCATCTAAATGGAGAGGCTCCAAAATCAAAAACAGATCAGTCGATACTTAAAGCAATTAATAAAAAAGTGGAATTGATTAAAGCCAATCCTCATTATGGCAATCATATAGCTAAAAAACTAATTCCTCAAGAATATAAAGATAAGTATGGCGTAACAAACCTATTCAGAGTAGAACTTCCAAATTTTTGGAGAATGCTTTATACATTAACTGATGGTGAAACAAATATTGAAATTATTGCGTTTGTTCTTGATGTAATTGATCATCCAACATATGATAATAAGTTTGGCTACAAAAGTAAATAATGCACTTCTGTCTTCAAAATTTTGATAAAATAAGGTGGAATAACTGTTCCAAGGAGGCTTACGGCCTACACCCAACTTCTTTTAAATTTTATCGTAAATGTTTTTTCTATGGCCAATTAGCAAGACTAATATTTTAATTTCTTTTTTACTAATGTCTGCTATAACTCTGTAATCTCCAACTCTTAATTTATAAAGATCTCTTTTTGTTAATTTCTCAAAGAAATGAAAAGGATCTTCCTTTGCAGATATAATTTTGCTAAAAATTCTTTCTCTATTTTTCTTATCAATTCTTTCTAAAAACTCAATAGCATTATCATCAAAAATGACTGTATACATTGTTTTATAACCCCAGGCGCGTTCTTGCCTCTTCTTCAGTTACAAAATGCCCCTTTTTTATTCTTTCTCTAGCCGCCTCAATAGCTTGTAATGTTTCTTTACTTAATTCGGGCTCTTTTTTTATCTTTTTAACAATGTAAATGAGTTTTTTTAACACTTCATCATAACTTTCATTTTTATATTCTCTAAATTGATCTAGCTCTGCTTTTGTCTCTTTATGTATTTTGATAGTTGTAGCACTCATAATACCATAGTATACTTATATATACCATGGTATAAATAACTTTTTATCCATTGTACTTATGCCTTCAAAATTTTGAAAAAATAAGGAGAAACTCTTGGCCAAAGGAGGCTTACGGCCTACACCCAACAACAAAACCCATTTATCATGAGGTTCTGTTTTCAATTGGAGCTTATGCAATTCTCAGAAACATATTTATCTATTGGGCTGTTGTAAATAAATTAAAAAGCAAAAGGAAACACATGAGTAATTTAGAAAAATTCAAAAACTTGGGATTATCAGAGCAATCGGTGTTGGCAATTGGTAAAAAAGGATTTGAGGAGCCATCTCCAATTCAGAAATTAACGATACCATTACTACTGAAAAACGAGAAAGACATTGTAGGACAGGCACAAACTGGAACCGGAAAAACCGCTGCTTTTGGACTACCTATAATGGATAAGATAATTGAAAATACTGGGAAAGTTCAGGCACTAATCCTGACCCCAACCCGCGAACTTGCCGTGCAGGTTGCCGAGGAGATGAATTCGTACCAAGGTGGCAGAAGTATTGGAATTTTGCCAGTTTATGGTGGACAATCTTATGATCAGCAATTTCGTCGTCTTAAAAAAGGTGTGGAGGTAATAGTTGGAACGCCGGGTCGTCTGATAGATCATTTGAACCGTAGAACATTGAACCTAGATGATCTTAAATTTATGGTCTTAGACGAAGCAGATGAAATGCTAAATATGGGATTTATAGAAGATATAGAATTGATACTTTCTAAAACACCAAAAGAAAAAAGAGTTTTGTTATTCTCTGCAACAATGCCTCAAAGAATCGTTCAGTTGTCAGAAAAATTCATGGGTGAATGCGAAGTCATAAAAGTTCAATCCGAACAATTAACAGTAAATTTGACAGATCAGATCTATTTTGAAGTACGAACCTCTGATAAGTTTGAAGCTTTATGTCGTATTATTGATGTAGAAAAAGAATTTTATGCTCTGGTTTTCTGCCGTACAAAAATCCAGACAGATCATCTCTCTAAGGCTCTAATTGATAGAGGTTATGATGCTGCATCATTGCATGGAGATATTTCTCAAGCCTATAGGGAACGCATCCTCAGCCAATTTAAGAAGAAGCGTATTAACATCCTAGTGGCTACCGACGTTGCAGCGAGAGGAATTGATATTAATGATCTTACACATGTTTTGAACTATTCAATTCCACAAGACCCAGAGAGTTATATACACCGTATTGGACGAACCGGAAGAGCTGGAAAACAGGGAACTGCCATCACGTTCATCACACCCTCAGAATATCGCAAATTAAAGAATATCCAGCGTATCTCAAAATCTGAGATTCGTAAAGAATCACTGCCAAAAGTTGAACATCTTATCGAGATGAAAAGAAAAAAAATTGTTGATGAAATCAATGAGATAATTGTTACAGACAAGTTTGAAAAAAATATACAGATGGCAAATGAACTTATAGCACAATATCCCGCAGATCAGCTCATTGCTTCCCTCTTAACTCATGCATATAAAGATGAATTCTCACCCGACAGATATCCCGAGATCCATGAGCGGGGCAAAAAACCTAAAGATTCTAGAAGACGATCCAATAATTCTCCGGATCAAAGAGGAATAACCCGCTTGTTTATTGCTTTAGGACACAGAGATAAAATGGATCCCGCCAAACTGGTTAAACTTATCCAAGAAGGAGCAAAGATAGATTCACACCTTATTCATGATATAGAGATTTATGAAAATTTCTCATTTGCAAATGTCCCTTTTGAAGAAGCAGAACGTATCATTAGAATGTTCCGCGATAGTTGTAGAGATAAAAAACCATTAATTGAGGAAGCAAAAGGAAAAGAAAAATCAAGTATGAAGAAAAATTACCGTTCCGGAGAACCTCACAAAAGTTATGCTCGAAAACCGAGAAAGGGTAAGCCACACAGAAAGAAAAGATAATACACCATTGTAAATTAATGAGTAAGGATAATAGAAAAAATGCAAGTTTCAAGGAAAACTTCCAAACCTCACTCTTTTCTATCAAAGACTAAAATAGAACTCAAATTTTTTTCTGTGAACTCGTCGGAGAACTCAGTTTTCCGTCGAGTATACGAGAAGGGCTTACGGCCTACACCCAACATTTTAATCTACAATTGGCCTCCATTTATATGCGTCATCATGGTGACCGAAATAATAAATTGTAACAACTTCTTCTGTATGATTTATATCAAAGATTAATACAAAATGAGAATTAATGTGAACCCTTGAAAAGTTTTGCAAAGGCGGTCGAAGATGTTTATATTCATGATTTGGTTTTGATTGAATTTCTAGAATTTTTTTATGAATCATGATTAATTGCTGTTTATTATTTTTAGCAAGTTTTTTAAAAATTTTATCCGCAGTAGGCTTTATTTCTAGATCATACATCTAAGCCATACCTCTTGGCAAAATCGTCTACTTGAATACTTTTTTCCTTTTTGATTTTTTTAATCTTTTCGATAAATTCAGGTTTTAATTCAGGTTCATTTTCATACTCAATATATTTTTTTACAATAAATTCTATCGTTTCACTTTTATCTTTAAAATCATATTTTGCTTTAACAATATTCAAAACACGATTGATATTTTCATCTAATTTTATCAATGCTTGAGTCATACTAAGTTCACCTAATTTTATATTAGTTAAAATAATTTAAATAGTTTTCTATAAAATCTAAAGTTTTTTAGTCTCTTTTTTACTTCCTCTAATAAATAAACCTTGCCTTTTTTGTGGCTTCATCCCGTAATTAACAGTTCAATTGCTAATTTTTAAATTTGCATTGCATCAAAATCATGTTTTCAATCGTTGGTTTAGCTATGAATGCTGATGT
>CAZFFN010000104.1:0-3803 GCA_964518165.1 uncultured Thermoplasmatales archaeon | reverse complement strand
CCATGTTTGCTACATGGAGGTTCCAAGGAAAAAACATCTTGGAAGAATTAGAAAAACTGTTACGAAAAGAACTTTGCTTATCCTAAGCTAAACAATTACGCCAATGGAAACAGAATGGTTAAAAATTGGTATTATTCCAAAGAAAGAAGGTGTTTTCAAGAAATCTCATCTGATTGGATGGCAATTGACTCCTGAATTTCCTTTTTATCATTATCCTTCTGTAATGGAAGTTCTTACTCAAATTGGAACTGTTAAATTAGAAATTGAAAGGATGCTTGAATTGTCAGATGCTGGTGCTTTGATAAAAGAATACAGAAATCGATGGGATAAAGCAGAATCCTTGTTGAAAGAATATTATAAAAATTGTAAAACAGTGGAAGAATTAAGCAAACAATATCCTACAGATATTGCAGAAAAATTACAAAAAATATTACATCCTGATCTTGAATCTGAAGAAGAATCAAAAGCTCAATGGAAGTTAAAAGCACCTGAATAATATTGTAGAGATAGATGACAATGATAATTATTGATATTGGAACGGGATTTGTGATTTTTTTTGCATTATTAGCAACAATTTGTGTTGTTGGATTTGCATTTTCTAAAGAAAAAAAGTTTCCCAGAATTTTAGAAAATAAAAATGCATCTAGTGCAAATAGTATCAACCTAATAGGCACAGCGTTCTATGGCTGGAAACTTTTGAGTAAAGAACAATTGGAATATTATGGTTTAGATCCTACTGATTGGCATAAACAAAAATATTCAGAATATGGTCAGGATTTAAAGGGTTTAAGCTTATCTGAAAGGAAATTTTTCCCGGGCTTTCAAACAAAATTTATCTCTATTTTGTTTCCAATAATACCCGTAAGAAGCCAAATAATATTTAATAAGCAAGATATGGGGATGGAGTCTAGATTTAATGCAATACCAATACAACTTTATTGGAAACAAGCTTTTGGAATTTTAGCAATTTCATATACGTCCTTATTGGTAATCACAGTCATTTTAAAGATTATCTTATAGAAACAATTGATTAATTTTAAATATTCTTATGTATTAGGTTTTTATAGGGATAATATGCCTAAAAAGAAATGGTATCGAACAAAAGAGGGAAAGAAAGGAATTTTGATAGGTTTAATTGTTGCATTATTTATAATGGCTGTAGAAGCAATAAGATATGTCATTGAGATCTGTGTAAGAATGTAAATTTATGGTAGTTCATTTGAATCTGTAATCGATAGTTTTGCATATGCTATTGGTTTTTTTGTAGCTTTATTGATAATCTTAGTCTTTATTGGAAAATATCAAGATGCATACGAAAATAATTGATTTATTTGGTTATATTACTCTTTAATCAATATTTCTTGTTTTTTAACTATTGTTAATGAGAAGTTTAAATAAGAAACAGTTGTTACAACAGATGGAACCGTGGTATACTATGGAAAAGAAAAATAAATTGCGTTATCAGTTATATGTTGGTATTATTGTTGCTATAGTAGGTATTATATTTATGTTAATGAGTTTTCTTTATGCGTTTGGTTATTCTACTCCTCTTGCCCCTAGTCCTCTTCTTTGGTTATTGCTATTGGCCATTGGCTTTTGGTTATGTTATAAAGCTGAGAAAGATCTTAAAAAAATATAATCTCGAGAGGGAAAAATATGTTCTTTGGAGAGATTTATGAAGGATATATTGCAGTAAAAGAGGGGTTCTTTAAAAAACGTGAAGTGCATAAAAAAGTCTATTCTTTTAAAATAACTCACGAAGGAAAAATTGGTGGCTTGCAAGATTCCATGATTGGTGTTGGGGGAAGTCCGTATATTCCAGGACTTTATGATTATATAAACCGAGTTCACTCATTTGATACTTTAGAAAAAGCAATAGAAATGAAACAAAGAATGTTACTTTCAATGTTTATAAATTATGATTTAACTGATAAAAATGATATCCCGCCTTATAATATTGAACGAGGTAAGTTTGAGAAAGATGTAAATTATAATAAAGAATATCTAAAAGAAAAATTTTATCAGTATCGCTATAATAAACAAGGGAAAAAATGTTATTAGATAGCATTGTAGTTTGAGAGAGGAGAATATTGGGTATAAATCAATCAAAAAAGAGAGGTGAATGTTCCTATCATCTCTGTGATAAAAAACAGGTTGAAGTCTACAAATGTAAGTATTGTAATGAATATTTCTGTAAAGATCATATTAAAGCAAAAAAACCTATGGCTGCTCCTTTTAGATCAACAGATTTTGAACGACAAATGGAGTGGAAGGATAAAACTGGTCATCCATGTCTTCATTATCTTGAACATATAATTCAAAAAGAAAAGCAAATGAAATATGAAAATGCCCTTAAATCAATGCCGGCAGTAAAACATTTTAGTAAAAAAACTAGACATAAATTAACAGAACCTGAGATTTGGAGAAAAGATAAGCCAATTCCAGAATTGGAAGGACTGCCTGAATTAGAAAATAATAACAATGAGGAAACAAAAAATACAAAAGAAGAAGAAAAATTGGATAAAAAAAATTTAGTTACTTGTGATAAATGTGGTCGAAAAATTTCTGAAAAAGAAGCAAGAAAAACTTATTCAACGAAAGATGGAACTATTATAAGTTGCTCTTCGTGCTATTCTTTTGGTAATAAAGATCTAGATAAATCAGCTGATACAAAGCAAGAAACTAAACATGTAAAAAAACATAAAGAAAAGAATTATCTCAAAAAAGTTAAGGATTTTTTTAGTTCAAATAAAAAACCGTTATATAAACATCCAAATAAAATTATTAGCTGGTTTTTCTCAAAGAAAAAACCATGGAGTAAACTTCGTTACGGTGAATTTGGTATTCATCTTACAGTCTTAATTTGCGCTCTTTTTTTATTTATGATGATACAGTCAAATCTTGGTCATCTAAATGAACTAAAATTATTATTCATTAGGACAGGTTCTTTAGTTTTACTGATCTTATTTTTTGTTATACTTTGGGCTATATATAGACTATTAAAAAACCTCAAATACGGGATTAGAGGAATGGCTAATGGCTACAAAACAATTGCCTCAATTTTTGCAATACTTTTATGTTTTTACTTGTTTTTACATCCAAGTATTGCAATTAATCCAATCACATCTTTTGATTATGATTCACTAAACCCTCTAGAGATAGAATGGAATTTTAATTACACAGATACAAATGATGATACTAGTGATTACTACAATTGGAATGATGATAGTTCACAAGACGAAATATACCCTGTTGTTGATATCACGCAATTAGAACTTGAGATACATGATTTGGTTAATGCCGAAAGACAAAATAATGGTTTATCTAGCCTTGAATGGGATTCAAATCTAGCAGATATTGCTAGAGATCATAGTCAGGATATGGTCGATAATAACTTTTTCAGTCATGATAACCTTATCGGACAAGATCCTACTGATCGAGCTAAAGCTGCAGGATATAATTGTTATAAAAACTTTGGCTCTTACTATACAGATGGCATTGCAGAAAATATTGCAATGACCCCAACTGGAAATGTTATAGGTTGCGGATATGTTCATTCTATCCAAGAAATAGCAGAATGTACTGTTGATGGATGGATGATGAGCCCTGGACATCGTGAAAATATTTTAACTTCAACTTACGATAAAGAAGGAATCGGCGTAGGGGTAACAGAATATGGCACTTATTATATAACTCAAGATTTCTGGTAATTCTTTTGAGCAGTTTGGTATCGTTAAGCCTATATAATCGTTCTTGTTTCTCCCTATGTTTTTTACGATGGGCTTGTAGCTCAGCTAGGTAGA
>CAZFFN010000103.1:0-8142 GCA_964518165.1 uncultured Thermoplasmatales archaeon | reverse complement strand
CTTCAAATCTTTATAAGTTGCAAGTATACGCATCTCTTGTCTTCTCTTAGGTGGTGATTCAAAAAACTCTATTTCTTCACCAAAACGAATATTTTCCTCCTTAAGATAACCTGAAAGATAAGTGTTTATCGCATGACGAACACCCCTAGGATGTGTTACAACACCATACCCTCCTTCCTCACCATAAAGAAGATGAATATTCTCACAAAGAAAATCAAGGACCGCAAGATCATGTTCTACAACTATAACTTTTTTGTTTTCTGCTAAATCCTTTATAATCCTTGAAACCTTCAGACGTTGATGAATATCCAAATAAGATGATGGTTCATCAAAAAAATACAAATCAACATCTTTTAGTAATGCTGCTGCAATTGATACAAGTTGCAATTCTCCACCTGATATCTTTTTGTCTTCAATGTTTTTATCAAGAACATTTTCAAGACCAAGTTTTTCAACAATTTTATCAAATCTCTCAGAATCATCAATACCCTCAAGTACATCACGGATTTTTCCCTTCATAACAGATGGAAGTTTGTCAACATACTGAGGTTTAACAACACAACTTAAATCCTTGTTTTGAATCTTTTTAAAATGATCAAAAAGCTCAGTACCCTTGTAATAATCAACAACATTATCCCAAACTGGTTTCTTATCAACTTCACCTAGATTTGGTATGATCTGTCCTGATAGTATTTTTATAGCAGTAGATTTACCAATCCCGTTTTTACCAAGAATTCCTACACACATTCCTTTTTTTGGAACAGGCATTCTAAACAAACGAAAACCATTTTTTCCAAACTGATGAATAAGATCTGTTTTAAGTTCTTCAGCAAGACCAATAATTTTTATAGCTTCAAAAGGACATTTATGAACACAAATGCCACATCCTACACAAAGATCCTCTGAAATACGGGGTTTACCATCCTCGCCCATAACAATAGTTTCATCACCAGCACGTACTCTAGGACAAAACTTAATGCATTCTTTTCCACAATTCTTTGGTTTACATCTATCACGAATCAATACTGCTATACGCATAATTTCAAAAAGATGAGAAGAAAACATGTTTTAAAAGATTTGTTACAATAATTTTATAAAAATTCTACAAATAGTAACTAATTACTTTTTAGAGTATTTCATTATTATAGAAAATTATAAATATAAAATAATGCAATATAAATTATAGTAATGGTGATTAATATGAAAAATAAGACTCTTATATTTGGTAGTATATTAACTGTTTTAATAATGCTAACAATGCCTGCGATATCAAGTACTAATGTATCTAAAATTGCAAGTTCTAAAGAAAAAATAATTTTTGAACAATTTGTCGAGAAATTAGAGGAAGAAATTGCTCAAAAACTAAATTTCCTTAAACCAGCTTCTTTTATAGATCTTATCATTAGAATAATTGAGTCAATTATTACTCTTATTAAAAGTATTTTAAGCCTAATTTTAGAGATAATTGATACAATTATACCTTAAGATGAAGTTATTGAATATACTTTAGTTTTCTTACAACCTTTTTTATTTTTTTCCAATAGTGGTTTTTTTTTAGTACCGACAAACTCAAATAAAAAAAAAGTTATTATATTAAAATGATCAATATTTTTTCAAAAAAAAAACAATATAAAAAATAAAAAGATTTGTGCACCCAAAAAACTGGTGCTATGGTTTATTAATTTTATATGTCTGTTGCGCTTGGTTGTTGTGTTGTTCCTACTGGTTGTGACATTGATATTTCAGTTGTTTGTACTGAAGCTGCGACTTCCACAGAGAGGGCTGTTGGTTGAGCTATAGCTACTGATTGAGCTACTTGTACTGATTGAATATTTGTTATTCCTACTGATGTAGATGCTGAGGATGCTCCTTCTCCCCCACAACCGTTCATGCAGTCATCGAAATTGGAATCACAATTATCGAGTTCATTTTGATAGTCTTCATCGGCCTGTTGCATCACATCGACGAAATCTTCAAACGCCAATCCGAAAAACAAACCTGCAAAATAGTTTCCTGAAACCATCATCATAACCGTCATTGCTGCTAACCACATAGCAAAGATATCTTGACCTGATAATTCCCAACCTGGTTCCCAACCTGAATATTCGCCACTTACTTCTGCTAATGCGTCTGCTTCACAATTTGATTTTGTGTTTTCACAGTTTTGTTCACAATCACCGGTGCCTGTGGTACCCGTGGTCGATGAACTTGTTGATTGGGCGGATGAACCTGTAGTTGACTGTTGCATTCCACCAGCCACTACTGCTCCTGCAGTCATTGTTCCTAATGATATCACAACTCCTACTTCTTTTTCTGATTCAGCAGAAAATGCAGGTATTGCTTTAGATCTAAGATCTGAGGAAATTTGAAGAGCATTTGATCTTTCTTCGGCCTTTAATGAGCTTGCCTGTGATTCGATTTTAGAGGCTAAAAAATTACTTAATTCGATTTTTTTCTCAGAACTAAGTGATTTAACCATTGCCATCCGGTCATTGATTTCATTAATTTCTAAACCAGTTTCATCTCTTATCTGTTGTGTATATGGACTTAATTCGAGTTCTATTGATGATGATTGAGCACTACATAATGAACAAGATTCTTCTGCTTCTAGTTCTTCTTTTATTTTTTGTTTTTCTTCAAGGCTTAATTCTTCTTCAGATATTGAGCTGATATCATCTGCTAATGCAGAGCTCATAGACATTCCTATAAACAACGCCGCTAATATTACTGATATTGTTATCGTCAGCTTACTTTTATTAATATTTCTCCTCATTTTTTCCACCTTCAATTTTTTAAACGTCAAATAGACGATTAAGATATACTTTATAAAAACTCATATATAAACATACTGTGTTAAAATGTCAATATGAAAAAAAAACGCTAAAAATTTTTAAAAAAGAAAAAAGGGGTGAGTATAACTTATCTTATTTTAGATTTTAGATATTTATGAAAAGATAGGTAGTATCAGAGGCTTCCTCTGAATCAACTATATCAGTAACCTTCAGTATTATTTTAAGTGAAAGATCTGAGGTAGTATAGCTGCTGAAATCATGAGTCACAGAGTAACCCGACTCAGTTGCAATAAGAGGCGTATTTACATGGCTAAAATTATAAAACTCCCAACTATAACTGTAACTACCTGAGCCGCCACTTGCATTTCCTTCACATTCAACCACTAAACCACTATTACTACAACTTATTATAGTTGCATCAAATTCTGTACCTCCGTTGGTTGCTTCCGTTACAACTATATCAACTGAATCGCTTTCGCTATTTCCATAACTATCATTTATTGTTAATGTAACTGTATACGTATCAGCATCGCTATATGTATGGATATCATTTTTTGTAGTTGATGTTTTTCCATCACCGAAATCCCAAAGATATGTCTTATCGCCTGTAAAATCTGTTCCAGTTCCTATAAATGTAACTGTTAAAGGGGCTTCCCCGCTTTCAGGGGATGCATCTATCTGAACTGTTGGATTTGTTATAGCTGATTGTGTTAATTCAAAATCAATTTCGGCATAAGCTTTTTTGTTGTTATTGTTGTCTGTAAGGGTTACATTAACTGTATATGTTCCTGCGTCCCACGTTTGATCTGTTGATATGTTAACAGTTTGATAAAAATAATTATTTGTTGTTGAAAAACTATAGTCTTCTTCATGATTGTATTCAGAAACGCTACCTTTTTTAACATCTATCTCCTCAGATATGTCTACAAGAGAGTTATGTGTCACATTTTTGAATTCATACCAAATAATAAAATAATCTCCTTGTTCAAAACTTGATGACTGTGTGTAACTGTTTCCATCAATATCGCTTGCTGTTAAAAGATTAAACATTTCAAGATTATCATTTTCAGTTGTGTCGCCATTGCCTCCAGATCCTAAACCTAAAATTGTGAAAATCGTTGATTTACTTGAATATTTATTATTGATTTTATCAAAGATTTTAACTGTCAACGTATATTCGCCAGCTGTCCAGTTTTTATCTGTTGTTATTATTTTGTACATAAAAAATGAGTTATCAGATGTATTCTTATAATATTCTGATTCATTACTGTAATATATTTTTTTATTGCTTTTTATTGTTATTTCTTCTGTGATATTCATTATATTATTATGTGTTGCATTTTCGAACTCATACCATACATAGAAACTATTTCCTTGTGCAAAACTATCTGAAGAGGTATAACTTGTACCTTGAACATTCGAAGCTGTTACAATTGTTTTAATATTGGGTTTGAACTCTGTTTGATTATCTGATGTGTTAGTGTTATCATCTGGGAGTTTGTCATTGTCTTTATCATTTTTAGAATCAGGGCCAAAAATTGTATCGCTAAATGCTACAACAAATACTACTGATGCTAATAGTATTAGAATTATAAAAATTGATACAAATTGTTTTTTTGATATGATTTTCGGGGGTTTATAAGGGTTTTTTCCTTCAGGATCATTTTTTTTATCTGCTAAGGTTTTATTTTTTGTTACAAAATAATTATTGTTCATATTCTGTCTGATCTCTCCTAAATCGATTTTTAAGTTATATATTATTTATTTAAAAGTTTAATGTTATTTAATAATAAAAGAAAAAGTATAAGAAAAGCTTTAACATTCAATATTATTAAATTGATACTGGTGAGGGTTATATGGCTTCGGATGATAACGTTTATATCAAAGTTGAGGTAGGGCGAAATCCAAATACTGGAGAGTTATGTATTATGACTCGTTTTGATGAAAATGCTCCTAATTTCCATAATGATGAAAATGGTTTTAGTTGGTCCCCTACTTGGGAGGAACGTCAGTTTTTAAATGAAGCTTTTAAAATGCTTAAGAAACAAAGCTAAACTTTTTTTTATATTTTTTGGTATATTTCTTCTAAGTTAAGGAGAAATAATAATTCTTCTAGTCTTTGATGATCAAATTTTTTATCAATTTTGTTTATTTGGTTGTATGCTCTGAAAAATATTTCTTGTTGTTCGGGGATGCCTTTTAATGTTTTATCTATAGCACTTTGATATATATGTTTTGCGAGAAGGATTCCGTCTTCGAAAGTTAATTTTTCATTCATTTTTATTCTTACCTGAGGATAGATATACATATTGTATTTATAAACCTTTTTGAATAAAAATTATTTTATTTTAAAATCACAAAAATCTTTCATAGAACAAAAACTACATTTATTCTTATTATTATGATTTCTAAAAATTCGTCCTGAGTTGATAGAACTCCTCATTTTTTTTAAACAATCCTCAAACTCGAAACGAACCTTAGGATCAAAAGGAACCTTAAACATTTGCTTATCAGAATAAACAATCACTCCAAAAGGAACAAATACATTAAAATTTTCTTCTATAAGATAACAATAAGCTGCGAGTTGATACCTATGGTTATCCAAAACATGATCATGAACACCGGATTTATACTCAACAGGATAAATTCTGCCATTATCATTAACAATATAATCTGGTTTACCTGCAATCATATAACGTTTAGAAAATAAAGCCTTAGTAGGTTTATTCAAATCAGAATAAAAAATTTCTCCCTCTTGAATCTTATTTTTTCCTCTAATATCTTTAGCATTATTTCTTAATAATTTTGAAAAAATAAGAAATAATAAGCCCAAAAGCAATAAAATAAATGACAAAAAAATTAACCCTATTATAACACCCCTTCAAAAAATATTAATAAAAAACCTAAAAACAATAAAAAATATCCAACAATTTTCAAAAGATATGAATGATTCTCTTGCCTCTCGACTTTGTCAATATTTTCACCTAATTTAACATGTTTTCTCTTACCAACATCTAAAGCCTCTGATTTAGGTTCTAAACCACATCTCTGCAAATACCATGCTATAGAACAATAATTATATTGCCCTAATTCTGATGCATTAATCACTTTATCCTTGTTTTTTAGTTTATATTTAATGATGGATCATCCTCAATAACTTATTAGCTTTTGTTCTTCTATAATTGTAATTTATAGTTTATATTCATTTTTAAGAGTTCATTTAAACTAAAAAAAGTTTTTTTTGGAAGATATTATAAACTTGTTTTTTGTTCAACTTTTTTAAGTGATGTTTAAAATGGATGAGGATTTACAAGATACTATAAGGGAATTATCAGAAATTTATGATAAGGATAGCGAAGACAGTTTCATAAGTTTATATGTGAACAATAAAGATGATGAAAAATTTATAAAAAAACGTGTTAATGATTGTATAACTGTTCTTAAAAATGAAGAATTAGAAAATTTTGAAAAAACTATTGAAAAAGTTGAAGATGCAATTAAAAAACATGGTGTAGCTAAAAGTGTTGCAGTTTTTGCATCAGAAAAAAACAGTTTTTTAAAAGTTATAGAACTACCTATTGATGTTGACAATCAACTAATTGTTGATTCTAGTCCTTATCTTCGTCCTTTGATTAGAATTATGGATGAATGGGAATCTTTTACACTTCTATTGATGAATACTCATTTCGCAAAGATTTTTAAGGTTGAGATGGGTGAAGTTGGCGATAGTAAAAAGATATCTAAAGATATTATGAATAAACATAAAAAAGGTGGTTGGTCTCAGGCTCGTTTCAACAGGCTTCGTAAGGGTGCTATTGATCATTTTTATAAAGAAATAATTGATGAACTACAAGATAAAGAACATGAGCATATCATTATTGCTGGACCGGGTCAGGCAAAAATTCATTTCCAAAAAATGCTTCCGCAGCATCTTCAGGAAAAAATTGTGAATGTTTTGGATATAGATATTGATGATCAGGATGATCTTTTGAAAAAATCTTTAATGATTATCTCAGAGGATGAAAATAAACGAAGTGAGGAGGCTACTAAACTTTTAAAACAAGAGATTCTGAAGGAAGGACTTGGAGTATATGGAGTTGAAGAAACTTTGCAGGCAGCTAAAAATGGTCAAATTGAGCTGTTAATAGTGGAAAAGGATCATCGTATTCCGGGATGGATTTGTGAAAACTGTCAACTGGTTAAACCCGGTTATAAAGATAAATGTCCATATTGTAACAATGAAACCTCTAAAGTTGATATGATCGAGGAGATAATCGAGTTTGCAGAACGTACTGATGCAAAAATAGAGTTTACTAGTGATGAGGAAATAGGAAAACTAGGTCATGTTGGCGCGATTCTAAGATACAAATAAATTTTTTTTATATCCATCCTTTTTTATTATCATCCTTTTTAGAAGGTTGTTGTGTTCTTCTTCTAATCAAAGGATGGTTCTCCTGAACATTATTTTCTTTTTTTGATTCCATGAACATAAAACCAATTTTGCATAAAAAATAACCACCCATGAGAAGAACAAAACTAACGCTAACCCATACCATCAAGTTCATCATAGGATAATAACCACCCATATAATCATCAAGATTCGGAACACCACTCATATTGTTTTGCTCATACCAATCCTCTAATTCATTTGTCGTTTCATCTGTTTCATATACCTTAAGAGGAACTCCTGAAAAACCAACAAAAACAAGACTAACATAAATTATTACAAAAGCGATAAGAATTATTCCTATTATAAAAAATGTTTTTCCAAGTGTTTTTTTAAATTCGTTACTCCCATCCATAATATTTGTTCACATTCTACATTAAACTTTTCAATTGTATTTAACTATTATCCTTTAGAAACATTTTAAAACATTTTTCTTTTAACAGTTCAATAATATAATCCAGGGGATTTTTAGAAACTATGAGTAAACTTATTGGTATACGCCGTGAAGATAAAAACCAGTGGGAGAAACGAGTTCCTCTTATACCTGAACATGTTAAACAACTCAAAGAAGAATATGATATTGAAACCATGATTCAACCATCGCCAATTCGTGTTTTCAAAGAAAACGATTACCGGAGAGCAGGAGCGGTTGTTTCTGAGGATCTTTCTGCTTGTGATGTTGTTTTTGCTGTTAAAGAAATACCTGTTGATTTTTTTGAAAAAAATAAAACTTATGTGTTTTTTTCTCATACAATCAAAGGCCAGGATTACAATATGCCGATGCTTAAACATATGATGAAAAATGGTTGTAATTTGATTGATTATGAAAAAATAGTTGATAGTAATGGCCGCCGTCTTGTTTTTTTTGGTCGTTTCGCAGGATTAGCTGGTATGATTGATACA
>CAZFFN010000102.1:0-2923 GCA_964518165.1 uncultured Thermoplasmatales archaeon | reverse complement strand
TAGTTTGAAATATGGAATAGAGGATGTTGCAGTTCATCCATTGAGAATTTCTTTCTCATAAACTATCTGTATTATTTGATAATACTTTTAGATACTGTTGGATTAAAAAATTTAACAGGGAGTTTTTTTATGAAAAAGAAAGCATTATGTTTAAAGGGTGGTGGAGCAAAGGGATATGCTCAATTACAAGTTTTAAAGGCACTTGAAAATGGTGGTAAACCTCTATATCAAGTATATGATTTAATTGCTGGTACATCTGTTGGTGCTATAAATTCTGCACTGATTTCTACTGGCAAGTTTACAATGAAAGAACTTGATGAAATTTATCCTGAAGTATTAAAAAAAGTTTTCACCAAACCGTGGTATAGAATTAAAACACCCAAATATCAAAGAAAATATTTTAAAGATGTTTGGGGTGATTTAATTGGCTCAAATTTTAAAATGGGAGATGCCAAAACAAAATTAATGTTAACTTCAGTTGATTTAGTCGATGACATAAATCACTTCTTTAAAAGCTGGCATACAGAAATTGCTGAAGAAAGAATGATTGATATAGTATGTCGCTCATTTGCAGCACCGTTATATTTTGGTCATATAGTTGACAAAAAGAATAAGAAAGTCTGGTCGGATGGTGGTGTTGGAAATGCAAATCTTCCATTAACCGAGGTAAAAACTCAGATTGAATCATTTTTATGGTATGATTTTCCTAATAAAGGAGAAAATAAAATAGAAATTGATGCTGTTGGTTGTTTATATCATGACCCAAATCATAAATTCAGTGACGTTTCAAAAAATAGATGGTTGAAACAGGTACTTGATTTTATGAATCCACTAGAAGGTGGATTAGCAAGAGTACAAAGTACAAATGACCAAGTAAGAATGATGAGTTATCTATCAAGACACAATAATAATATTATTTTCAGATTTTGGGATAAAGAAATTCCAAAAAAGTATGATAGATTAGATGGTATTAAATATTTATCTATGTATAAAAAATATGGAATTGAAATGGCTAAGAAACCTTTACTTAATTCAATTTAATAAAAATCAAGGAAACCATTTGAAAACGAAAATTGTTACTGATAAAAATGAAAGAAGTAAAAAACAAGAAAAGAAATTAAAAAATTGTAAATTTCCTGATTGTAAAAAACAATTTTTAGGTAGGGGTAAAACTAAATATTGTGATGAACATCGTAAGCAAAAATATAAAAAGATTTTGTATCAACGTCCTATTAGTAATGGTGTTGGGGAAGCTAATATTATAATTAAACATAAATATAAAAAAGCAGTATTAATTAGTAGAATTTGTGAATTAGATGGGTGTGATTGTGAATATGAAATTACAATCATCCCTAATCAAATAATATATCCTAAATATTGTAGTAAACACCGAAATAAATTTAAACGTGAATTTTTTACTAATAATCGGAATAAAAAAAATGAAATATAAAGAATGTGAAATTGCTTTACAAAATGCACCGGGGGAGATATTAATTGCTAATTCTTTAATTAAGAGGTTTAAGGAAAAGAATAAAATTAGATTTGAATTAAAAATTAATCTTGATTTTTTGTTAGATGATATCGGTGTTTATATTCCATCAAAACCTAAAAATATATATGTTAATCCAGATTTGGCAATGTATGCTGATGATGGAGATGTAATTAAAACAAAAAGCTATCATGGGTATATAAATGATTGTTCATTATTAGGAAATGTGATGCATGAATTTGCACATTTTTTATGTTATGAAGTTTACAACGGGATAATTGACAAATATAAAAAAGAATTTCCAGTTCACAAAGATAGATTATATCTTTGTGAATATTCCAATGAAAATGTTGATGAAGAAATGGCTGAAATTATAAGACTATATTTATTGAATCCTTTTTTATTAAAATTAATAGATGAGAAAGTTTATAAATTTTTTAGACGAAGATTTAAGTCTCCAAATCCAACATCACATAAACACACAATCGGAATGGTTGATGATTTTCCTATAGCAATTAAAAATGAATTGTATGATAAATGGAAAATTGTTCATAATTTAGATATTAACAAAATGGAAAAGGTAGGTGGATAATGGCTGAATATGAATTTGATGCAGACAATTTAATTCAAATGGAAGTTTTGAGAATTGGTTTAAATAATAATAATAAAATTGTTGTTAATTGTAATTATGAAATTTTCAATGATTTAGACGACATTGAACCGTTACATCTTATTAGAAGTATATTAAGTAGGATATCAGGACAATTAAATGATAAAATTACTGATATTGAAATTGAAAATGGTATTGTAGATATTGAAATAGATGACGATGATGAAGAAAATGACATTAATAAATTATTTTAGTATTTTAACAGATGATAAAAATATTGAAAAATTATGAAAAAGTAATGAATTTTAAGAAAGAAAATATATAAATATTGACTTTTTTGATGTCTTATTATATATTGATTTATAAATTTGAAAGGAAAAATGGTGGAAATTAAAGATAATTGGAAACGATTAAATATTGAACCGAGACATAAATTTTGGAATTTGTTTAGGGAACGTGTTCTTTTACATCCTAAAATGCAATATGAAGAAACCGGCGGTAAAGATATCTTTGGGTATTTTAATTTAAAAAATATTCCAAATCCACCAAAGTTAGCGTTTTTGATACAATTTCAAAGTGAGGAACAATCATCATTTGAAGTTTTTCAAATACTTGAAGAAAAATAAAAAATAACTTGACACGGCATGTGTAAATATATTATATTCTTGTTATCAAATTTTTGAAGGATGTGAACATATGAATCCAGCAGTAATACTTATGAATTTAGGGATGAAGCAGAATATATAAATATTAAGGTAAATTGAAGAAAGTTATAGATAATTAGCAAATCGAAAACCAAGATTGTTAATTTTTAGTAAAGATAT
>CAZFFN010000101.1:0-24507 GCA_964518165.1 uncultured Thermoplasmatales archaeon | reverse complement strand
TAACCGTTATTTCTGGGTATATTTTGATGATTTTAATGATGTTGAAGACAAATTCAAAGTACCAATTTATGGAACACGCGAAATGGTAAAACTTGAAGAAAGAGATGTTCCAAAAAATCAGTATTATCTTTTAGATAAAGCTGGAATAAGATTTCCTAAGATATACAAGAGCCCAAAAGATATTGATAAACTAGTAATAGTAAAAGTAAACGAAGCAATTAGAGGATACGAGCGAGCGTTTTTTTATGCAATAAACTATGAAGACTATAAGAAAAAATCAAAAGAAATGCTTGATAAAAAAATTATTACTAAAGATGCTCTTGATAAAGCAGTAATCGAGGAATATGTAGTTGGTGCTCAGGTAAATTTTAACTATTTTTATTCAGTAATTGAAGACTCTTTAGAAATAATGGGCACAGATACTAGGAGACAAACTAATCTAGATGGTCTGTTAAGACTTCCAGCTGACGAACAACTTGAAGTTTTAAAATACCTAAAACCAAAAATGATAGAAACAGGTCATATTGCAGCAACAACCAAAGAAAGCATCATTGAAAAGATTTTTAAACTCGGTGAAAAATTTGTAGAAACTACAAAAAAAGAAGTTCCACCAGGTATAATTGGTCCATTTGCCTTACAGGGAGCAATAGCAGCAGATAGAGGGCATGAAGAAATGGTAGTGTTCGATGTATCAATGAGGATACCAGGTAGTCCCTTAACACGTTTTACACCTCACAGTGGATATCTTTATGGTGATAGTATAAGCTATGGTGAAAGAATAGCTATGGAAATAAAAAAAGCAGCTGAAACTGATAGATTAAAAGAAATTGTAACATAAATTAACAATTTTTTATTTTTTTAACAATAACATATCTTTTTTGTTATTTTTCTTACAAAAATTTATTTAACCTTTTTTACATATTAATATAAAAATAGGGGAATTTAAAAATGAAATATGATAAATTTTTAATGAGTTTACTTACTATTTTAATACTGTTTTTTTCATCTGTTTTTGTATCTGGTATATCAATAACATCAAATGATATTAAAAACCCTATTTATTATAAAAACCAAGAAAATGCTATTGCAAAATGGACAGTAATGTATTATATGTGCTGTGACTCAAACATGCAAGCTTATGCTGAACCACTTTTAGAAAATCTTTCAAAGATAGGTTCAAAAAATGATTTTAACTTAATAGCTTTATATGATGGCGTTCTATCTAATGATTCAAAAATATTACATTTTGATGAATCGGGTGAGAGAATAAATTTAAATGAAAATATTGGTTGGCCATCTGAAGTTGATACATCTAACCCTGTTACAATGGAAGAATATGTTAAAGATATGATGAAATATTATCCAGCCGAGCACTATGCAGTCATTTATTATGGTTCAGCTGGTACTGGTTGGCAGGTTTTTTGTGTCCATGACACATATGGTACACAAAATAATACAATAAAAAAAGGAAATATTGGTTTTAGTACACCTAGACTTGGAGAAGCTTTTAAAAATATAACAAAAAATGGCGAAGAAAAAATCGATGTAATATACACAAGCTGTGCGATGAATACAATTGAGATGGCATATGAGGTTTCACCCTATGTTGATTATTGTCTTGGAACTCAAGACTGCTTGTCTAGTAAAATTGTATATAGGTACTACGAATCAGTTTGGGAACTATACAATAATACAGATATGAATCCAGAAGAATTTTCAGCATATACAACTGAAATATTGAATCCAATTTCTTTTTATTATCATGAGGAATGGTTTGGAGAAATAAGGCCTTTAAATAAATTCTTTAATAAGCTTTCTTTCAAAAAACTTCAAACAATAAAACATTTTGATAATATTGGTGTGATTAACAATTCTAATATTAATGGCCTATTATGTGCTTTAGATGAGTTATCTAGATTTTTAATAGTTAATATTCAAGATGAAGAAATATTTGATGATATAACTTATGCTAGATCAAAATCTAGAGAAAGCAGTAAATGTTATGCAAAACCTGGGTCTAAATTATTAAGCCTTTTGCATTATATGTATGCGTTTAATTTTACAGCATATAATGGTGTAGTTGATTTGTATGATTTCTGTGAAAAACTAAAAGAAAAAACTGATAATATTTTTTTAGAAAAATATTGCGAAGGTATTTTAGTAAATATAGATAGAACTGTTCCTTATATTAAAAAAGTTGAAAATGATCCAATACATGGTCTTAATATCTATTTTCCATCTGAAAAAGAAATATACAATAAATATATTATATCTGGTGAAATGCCTTGTACTTATGAAGAACTAGCTCTTTCAAAAGATACTATGTGGGATGAATTTGTTAAAGCCTATCTTTGCATTTAATAATTCTTTTTTCGGTAATAATCATATCAACAGGTTTATCATGTTTACCTGTTGGAATATTTTCACTTATTTGAAACTCAAAAGCAAGTCCTATCTTAGTGGCATTTGTTTTATCTAAAAGTTTATCATAGTATCCTTTACCATGGCCAAGCCTATTGCCTTTTTCATCAAATGCAACACCCGGAACAATGATTAGTTCGATATCCTCAATATTGGTCTTTCTTATCTTTTCAACCCTTGGTTCAAGTATTCCATATGAGCCAACATTTAATTCTTCCCAATTTTTCAAGTGAGATAGTATAAGTGTACAATCAACGGGATTACTTATTGGCACGATTATATTTTTTTTATAAAAACTTTCAAGGATAATATCATGGGTAAAGACTTCACTATTATATGAAATATAAAACAAAACAGTTTCAGCTTCTTTGAATTCTTTAAGTGAAAATAGTCTTTCTTTTATTTCTTTGCTTTTTTTTCTGTTTTCTTCTTTACTTTGTTTTTTTCTTTTTTCTTTTATTTTTTTTCTTAGTTTTTCTTTCATATTTAATTTTTGATATTGTTTTTTCATATAAAAATACTAATAACTGGTATAGTTATTTTCTCCTTTCATCTTAAAAAATTGCTCACGTGTCATATTTGCTGATTTTAAAGCAGAATTAATAATTACATTTTGTTGTTTAGACCATTCTTCATCACTATGGGTTCTTACATATTCAGCCCATTTATAAATAAAATCTTTTCTTTCTTTTGTGTTTTTTTCAATAAAACCCATGTAACATCTCCTTGTACTTAAGAATTAATTTGTCATCTAAATATTCTTTTGCAACTTCTCTTATATGTTTTGCATCTTCCAAATCTTTTGGTGATTTAAGAATAACTTCTTTAAAAGCGATTTGAAGTTCAAGATGAGATATTAAGATGTTATGATTTTTTATTTTTACATTAATTATTTTTTCAAGAGCAATTTTATCAAATTCGTTTTTTATCCATTTCATTTCAATATTTGGAATAATTGTATCAACTTTTGCAAATCTAATTGCTAAATCATCTTTTAAATATGAGTAGACTGTTTTTTCTTCTTCAGCATTTAGGCAATAGAAATTATTTTTTTTAATTTCCTCATATAATTTTTTAAAATCTGAAAAATTAATTTTAGGAATAATTATGTCAATATCTTCACTTGCACGAGCCCTACCAAGTAAAATTGCTACATATCCACTTACAATAACGTATTTTGTATGTTTTTTTAAAATGTTTATAAAAGCAATAGTAAATTTATCCAAATTAGAGAGTTCACGATTGATCTCTATGTTTTTTTTATCAATAAATTTCATTTTAAAATATCAACAATTTATTAACAAGACTTTATTTAAATAACTTATCGGAAAATATTGGTAAGAATATAAATTCTAAGTTTTAGCAACTCTTTGTTTCATGTAGTTCTATATCAAAATCCAATAGCGTTAATTTTAAGTGTTAAACTAAAATTATCATGCAGGAAGTTTTTATAATGATTGCAAAAAAAGGTTTTATCCTAGTTTTTTCTTTAATGTTAATATACACCTCAATAAACATAGCCGCTGCCGAAGAAAAAACTAATTACTCGGAAGATATTGTTTTAACTGTTGAGTCCTGTAATTATCTTGAATCAATCTCGGAATATACGACTCATAATTTTAAAGTAAATATAAATTTAACTTCAGCTGAAGAAGAGTTCTCATTTACTTTTTCTGGTAGAAACTACAATCATAATTTTTCTATCATACTAGATTCTTCAAATAGATATATACCAATAAAATTTGAGGTATATGAAATAATAGGTGAAGAATATTTGATGTGTGATCTGGATGAAAAACCAGGTGTTGGTTTTACTGAGATTATCTTTGATAAATACACAGGTTTTTGGCATGGTGATGATCAAATTGGGGATAAAAGCGGACTGGGTAGGTTTAATGGTTGTGATGACAATAGTTTTTATGATTTTCAAAGAGATTTTGAACTTTGTTTTTCAATAGATGTAATTGATCCTGATTCAGATAAAATTCCAAGATGGTATGAAGAAAATATCTTACATACAGACCCCTTTTTTGATGATTCAGAACTTGATTATGATAATGATAATATAACTACTTACTGGGAATACAAATGGGGATATGACCCTTTTAATTATGATTCTCATAAAAAAATAGATTTAGACTCGGATGGTTTAAATAACTATGAAGAGTATCTAACAGCAAATTGGGGTTCAGATCCTTTCTGCAAGGATATTTTTGTAGAACTAGATCAAATGCAAGCAGGTAATGTTGATTATGATGTTTTTCTATCAAATGAGTCACTAAATATGGTATATCAGACTTATGCAAAAAGAAATATTGTTTTTCATGTTGATGACGGCTGTATGGGGGGCGGTGAAATAATACCTTATGACTCAATGGTTTGGTTTGGCGAAGAAAAAGAATATTATAAAAAATATTTTTTAGAAGAAAATCCAGATAATTGGAGGCGTGGTGTTTTTAGATATGCACTTTACGTAAATGATCATTTTCCTATTAGAGGAATGGAATTCCCAGGCGAAAATTCAATTATTAATTTTTTTAAACCAGGTTTAAATTCATATGTTATTTCGACAAAAGCTTTTAAAAATTCAAGCAATCTTCTAGATGCCTGTATTATGCTTCATGAACTAGGGCATACTCTAGGAATTGTAATGGGTAGACCTCTAGGTTGTGATAATCAACTTATGAGGTTTCCTTTTTCACTACAAAAAATCATATTTAAAAATTATAAATCTGTTATGAACTATCAGTATTGCCACACGCTGCTTGATTAT
This sequence comes from uncultured Thermoplasmatales archaeon, assembly GCA_964518165.1. Lineage (GTDB taxonomy): Archaea > Thermoplasmatota > E2 > DHVEG-1 > DHVEG-1 > CAYZTD01. The sequence continues at coordinate 19,313 of CAZFFN010000101.1, read as the reverse complement.
TCTGATGGGTCACACGGTCTTTTTGATTCAGATGACTGGAGTAAAATGGATTTAACCTATTTTCAACCTAAGGGTGCTGAATAGTTTTACTTTCCTTTTTTTGTAAAATTTTTTCGGTTCTTATATTAAACAGTGGACTATCAATTTTCCTTAGTTTCTTTCCTTCATTTTTTGTTTGTGTATCAACAGCTGATACCATACTTATACCAATTATTATAAAACTAGTAATTATCAGGCTAATTACCATCTTCTTATTCATATTTATCACTTCATGATTTTTAGAAAAATATCGTATATATTATATATACATTTTATTATCTTGTAGTTTGACTATTTTTATTATATTCAGTAGATTTATTAATATTATACTCATCAAGTGAAAAAAATAAAAAATTCCTTTTTTTATAGTGGCATTCTCATATAAATTATTATATTAACATAATAAATAAAAATATTTATATACAAGCAAGAATAATATTATTGTATAAAGTGTGATATATGTATGATGCAAAATGATTTTTTAAATCTAAAGAGCCGGAAGAAAATATTTGATTTTATATATGAATATCCTGGCCTTCATCTAAGAAAAATTATTTCAGAACTTGATTTATCTGGTGGAACAATTAGATATCACATTAAATACTTAATAGAACACGGCCTAATATTCAAACAAAAAAAGAATGGGTTTACTAGATATTATGTGTCTAATCGAAATAATGCCAAAAATAAAAAGATAATTTCATATCTTAGAAATGAAAATACTAGAGCAATAATACTATTTTTTGTTTGTAATGTATGCGGATCGCTAAAATCAGTTTGTAAATTTTTAAATCATGACAAAAAAGAGATTTCAGTTTATCTTAGAAGTATGTTAGATGATGATATTATTGAATTTGCTCCAGTTGAAGGATCTAAAGTTTTGACTGGTTACAAAAGATGTAAAAAAATAATATATAATTTTTCCAGTAGAGAAAAAGTATACAGATTAAAAGATCCATATGAATTAAATGATGTATTAATTTCACTAAAAACTAAATATTTTGATGATGGAACAACTGATGAGTTAATTGATTTTTTAGACATAATTTACAAAGAAAAATATAGGCGCCCTAAAACAATGAAATCATCTCAAGATGTTGTGGAAGAATTGGAAGATTTATTATTTGAAATATTTCCAAATCCGTATCATGCCTAAATTTTTTTATATTTGGGCTTTTGTGATAGAAAGTTTATATATCGCTGAAATAATAGTATTTAATTGAGAATATAAAATTGTTCAGGATGTGATAAGTATGAACAAATTTTCTCATAGTACAATCTAATTCTAAATTCTATATTTGCCGGTCTTTAGTAAAAAATCGGTAAATATTAAAACTGCTATGTCCGTTAAATTTTTTGAGTTTATATTGATTTACTGTAATAAAATAGTATATATGCTCCATAATATTTTCAGCGTATGTTGAATCTAATATTTTTCAATTTTCGGTAATAATTGTAACAAATACTTTATATATCATAAGCTACAAAGATATATATTGAGAAAGGAAAAAAAGTTCATATTTATCACATCCAAAAAAACTTCTTTTCTCCCTTTCTCTTTTTACACTATTAATCGATAAACTTTTTTTAATGGAAAGACTTATATTATTAACAAAATATATCTTTTTTTAATTAAAATTTAGTTTAATATGAGGGCGGAGGCATAGAATTAATGAATTTTAAATCAGTATTTGTATTAATTATAGCCGTAATTATTTTAGGAAGTAGTTTTACAATTGCAACAGTGACACAAAAAGAAAAAAACATAATTAGAAATCTAAATAATGAAATAGCAGAATTACCAGAATGGAATATTGGAAATTATTGGAAATATGAAATGAATTTTGATTTTTCAGTAAACGAGGATTCATCAACTGCTTTTTCAGTTGATGCAATAATTGAAAATATGTATGCGACACTTATTGAAATTGTTGAGGTTAACAACGCTGAAACATATCTTCTTTCTCTTGATGGAGATATAAATGGGGATTTATCCTTATTTTCAGCTGAAATAAATATAGCTGATTTTAGAGGTGATTTTGGCGGAGAAGCATATATTGGTAAAGATAATCTAGGAATTAAAAAATTTGAGTTTGAAGTAGATGGGGAGGTAAATATCCCATTACTTGGCTGGAGAGACATGGATTTTGAGATGAACATGGATTTTAGACCATGTTTTGATTTCTTCGATTTTCCAATAGATCCCTATGAACAACCATGGAGTGTACACATAGATGAAGCATCTCTTTATGCCCACATAAAAATTGATGTACCTTTTGGTGAAAGTGAATATAATTCTTCAATGGTCTTCAACGACGTAATGGAAGTAAATAGAACTGAGACTATAGGTGGTTATGATACAATAGTTTTAGATGGTTCATGGGGAAATCCATCTAATCTATGGTATGCATCAGATGCGGGTTATTTAGTTAAAGTAAACGAGGGTCTTTCTTGGGATGACGGATATATTGAATCAGTTTTTAATTTAAATTTGCTAGATACAAATTATGATAAAAGAAATCTTCCGCCAAATAAACCTTGCAAACCAATAGGTCCAAAAGATTGTGAGGTAAAAAAAGAATACACATTTGAATCAGAAACAACTGATCCAAACCAAGATGATATATGCTATATGTTCGACTGGGGAGATGGATCAAGCAGCGGATGGCTTGGCCCTTATCCTCACGGCACAACAATTGGCGCTTCTCATAAATGGTACAATAAAGGAGTATACAACATACGTGTTAAAGCAAAGGATGTAAAAGGAATTCAGAGCAAATGGTCAGAACCATTGTCTATTCTAGTCAAAGGAGATCCCAATGTATATGTTACAATAAAAAAGATCGAAAAAATTGATGAAATAGATTTTGATCCAACAGGACAAATGCTTCCGCCTGAATGGTACTATGAAGTATTATTAGATGGATCTATTTCACCGCCTGAAAAAAATCACAATACACATGATGGAACATATAATGGTGATTGGAGACATAAAAACATATGGACCCCTGATATGATTCATGATTTTAAAGCAGTTGAAGAAGAAGTTATCATAAAAATCAAACTCATGGATCATGATGAAGGACTTGAAGGTGGAGATGATGATCTTGCCGATATAAGCGGTTGCAATCATCCAGATAACGATGGAGCAGATGATTCAACTCCTGATAAAAGAGGAGCAATATATCATGGAACGTATAATCTTGTTACTGATGAGCTTTTAGAATATAGTGAAGATCCAGATGATTGCTCAGATTTTATATATGAAGAAAATGGTTATTATATAACTAGTGGGGACTATGCACCTGATTCATCAGATGGCTATGAATGTGGAATAAAAGACCCTGAAAACGATGCAAAGGTATATTTCAGACTTGAAAATGATTATAAACCTCCTCAGGCCACAGCAGAAACTTCTGAAGATGATTTACGTCCAAATGAGAATATTCAGTTTACAGGTGGCGTAGTGGAAGGAACTCCTGATTATAGTTGGTATTGGGAATTTGGAGATGGAAAAACTTCAACTCTGCAAAATCCAAAACATGCCTATGATTCAAATGGTGATTATAATGTTGAATTTACTGTAACAGATGGTTTTGGACAAACTGATACTTATAGTTTTGATGTTGAAGTTATGAACAGCAGACCAATCCTTACAAAGGACAAAGTTGAATGGACGGGCAATGGAGATATAGATGATAGTTTTATTTTTTCAGTTCATTATTTAGATCCAGATTCAGATGAACCCTCAGTTAAAAATTTAGTAATCGATGGAAAAGAAAGAGAGCTGATTGGTTCAGGTAGTAACTCTGATTATTCATTGAGCCTTCAAGGCAGCAGTATCGGAAAAGGAGCTCATAGTTTCTATTTTCATTTCGAAGATGGTTATGGTGGAGTTGTAGAAAGCTCTGTGAAAACTTTTAAAGTATCAAAAACTAAAACCCACTCAAAAGAAATTATTCCTTGCATGGAAAAGATTTTTGATTTTTTTCCATTCTTGGAGGATTTATTCAAAACTTTTGAAATCTTTTACATTTAATTCCATTTGTTAAATTAATAACGTAATATTACAAAAATGTACATTTCGAAATTAAAACGTTAGTATAGTAACGTAATCTTAAAATGTATGAAAAGAGTTGTTTGTTTATATTCAAAAGAAAATATTGGTTGTTTGGGTGAGGTCTACAATATATTTTCTTTAATTTAATATGGTGATAGGTGTGAAAGGAAAAATTTTAACTTTGACCATAATGGTTGTTATGGTTTTAGGAAGTTTTGGAGCTATTGGAGTAAATACAAATAAAAATGTGTCCAATGATTGTAATTGTGTTGTTGATAACAATATAATTACAAATGAAGAGATTCAAGCAATACAAAATGAAATTGATGAAAACAACTGGTCTTTTACAGCTGGTTTTAATTCTGCAGCTGCTAGATCTATTAATTCTTTATGTGGTCTAAAGGAACCTGAAAATTGGGATAATGATGCAAATTTTGATCCTTGTGATACAAAAAATTCTCTTCCAGATGAATTTGATTGGACAAAATCAAATAAAAACTATATCGGAAGGGATTGTACAACTCCAATAAAAAATCAAGGTGAGTGTGGATCATGTTGGGCTTTTGCAACTGTTTCTTTATTTGAGAGTAAAATACTTATCAAAGAGAATAGTGAAGAAGATTTATCAGAGCAATGGCTTGTAAGCTGCAACACAGCTGATTACGGATGCGATGGCGGATGGTGGGCTCATAGCTGGCATTCAGGTAGAACAGGTATTTGCGGAGGTACGGGTGCAGTATATGAAAGTGATTTTGAGTATACAGCTAGTGAAATTCCATGCAGTGGGCCATATACGCATGTGTTTTTATTAAAAGACTGGTCGTATGCTGGTTCTACACATTCAGTTCCATCTGTCAACTCTATAAAACAGGCAATTTATGATTATGGTCCGGTATCTGCTGCAGTATATGTTGATGAACTTTTCCAATTATATAATAGCGGTATTTTTGATAGTACCAATAATGGTAGAGTAAACCATGCAATAGTCTTAGTTGGATGGAAAGATGATGAAAGTGTAACAAATGGAGGATACTGGATTCTTAGAAACTCCTGGGGTGATGACTGGGGGGAGGATGGTTATATGAGAATTGCATATAATACACACAGTGTTGGTTATTCAACTTGCTATGTTGGTGATTACACCCGCCAAGGATCAGGTGATATAAAAGTAAAATTGGATGTAGAAACCCTTACAAATTCTGGAAGTGAATTTGAACCAATTGACCCAATAGGTTTCAGAGAACCAGAATGGTATTATAAGCTTTCTATAGGGCCTGATTTTGATGAGGAAAATCATAATATAAAGCCTGGTACAGATGGCTTTTGGCAAACTGATTATATAAGTGAATTTACATGGGATGTAAACGAAGGGCATCTAACATATGTTGAAGATTCAAGCGTATCAATAAAAATTGATGCATATGATAGTGATTTTGGTGACACTGATGACCATGCTGATATTAGCCCTAAATCAGGTAGATCTTTTATGGGAAATTATAATATTGTTGATGATACGTTAACTTTTGATGATGGATCAGGTGTTAATGTTGAAAATGGGCATTATAGAATAACTGGAAATCAAGATGATAATGCAAGATTTATTTTTTCTATTACTGACTCATATGATGGTGAAGAGTACCAACCTGAACTTGGCGTGAGTCCATCAAATCTTGATTTTGGAGAAAAAGAAGATGGAACTCATAGTGATATTTTTAAAGTTGTTAACAAAGCAGCAAATGATCCCAAAGGCTGGGCAGATAACTTAGATTGGTCTGCTTCATCTAATAAAAACTGGATAACTATTGATAAAAACAGTGGTTCAATTGAGGGAGGAAAATCAAATGATGTAACAGTTACTGTTGATGCAAGTGATCTATCAAAAGGCCCTCATACTGGTGAAGTAACAGTTAGTTCAAATGGCGGTACAAAAAAAGTTTCTATAGAAATAAATATTAAAGAACAATCAAAACAAAAAAACAACGTATTGGTCTTTGATTGGATAGCAACTTTTTTTCCAAATCTAAAAGAGATATTTTATAAGATAAATCTCTAATTTTTTTTCTTAACTTCTTTAGCTGGAATTCCGCCGTAAATTCTACCTTTTTTTAGGTTTTGACCTTTCTTTACAACGCTTCCCGCTGCAACCTTAACATTATCTTCAATATTTGCACCAGGCATAATAATTGCTCCGGCACCAATTACAACATTATTTCCGATCTTAATTTTATCTAGATACATTTTTTCTTTTTCATAATCATGGATATGGCCGTAAAGTACAGCAAAAAGCCCAATTGTACAGTTATTTCCAATTTTTGTAAGACATGGATCCATAATAGTTCCGCCGACTAAAGTGTTATCTCCAATCTTCATACCTAGCATCCTATAAAAACGATATTTCATTTCCCCTACGGGAAAAATTTCTAAAATTTTTCTTAGAGGGGTATATAAAGAACAAACTAAAATCCATTTAAAAGCCATTTTTTCTTGATAGTTGTAGTCGTATATGCCTGGTTTATATTTGAGATTGAAGATATGAATAACTAAACCGACAAATAAAAGCTCGTAGAATAGAGTAATAAGTATTCCTATGTAAATTAGAAAAGCTAAGATAAAAAAATGCCAGATTGAATTAGAACTAATAAATAACAAAATAATTTTTCCAAATAGTATTATAGGTAGAATACCTAAAGAATATACCAAAAAAGCTATCACAGATATGGCTAGAATTCTTGAAAATCTTTTTGTCTTATCCATCTAATCACAGTTAATTATTTTTTTATACTCCTCGCCTGCTCTTCTGATATTGTAGTAATAATCAAATATATCTCCATTTTTCATACTGTAAATTGCATTTTTTTGAAATATTGCTCCGTTTTCAAAAAATAATTTGTTTTGGCCTGTAAGATTTTTTCCGAGAAATTCTTGATATTGAGTAAATGTTTCAGATGTTGTACCTAAACATTTGTCTATTATTATATCACATAAATTTAATTTTTTTTCAATAAACATCTGGGATTTACTACCTTTTCTACAATCAACATAATATGGTTTAACGTTTGTGTTATCTATCCATATCCATCTTTCTTCTCCTTTCATAAATTTATAGATATAATCCTCTTTTGTGTTGTTTTCATCTTCAGGATAACTTATTCTATTTATTATTTGTCTGCCTGTATCATATGGTGTTTTTCCTTCGGTTGTATCAGTTAGCACCCATCCATACTCAGGGACATAGTACTCGACCATATAATGCATCTGAGTCCAGAATCCTTGATCGTTGTTTACAAGAACGATTCTACTTGGAATATTTTGATTTCTTAATAGAGCACAGGCAAGATGTCCTCTTCCAACATTTTCTCCATTTAAGAAAAGAGTTGTTACTGCATCTTGAGAAAAAAATACGCCAAGATTCAACTGTAAAACAAAAAGGAGATATCTATGATCTTTAATGTATTCAGATACATGTTTTGCATAGCTAATCATATCTTTATTAAAAAATCGAATTTGTTTGGATTTAAGTTTAATAAAAACGTTATCGGTTTGAACAACATCTGTTTTTGTTAACCATTTCTTTGTTTCATTTGAAAGGTTTTCTTTAACTGGAAATTCTTTTGATATGGGTATATCATTAAAAGAGATATTTTTTACAAGAACCCATATTGTAAAATGAATCAATTTATGTTCATCTTTTTTAATCTCTTTTATTGTAAAATTTACAAATTTATTTGGTTCTTTGGTATCATTTTCTATTTTATAGTTTAGGATATCATCTGTTGAATCGTTAAATACCTGCAAATAGATTGGTTTTTGGTATCTATAATCAGGCGGGAATGCAAAGTATACATTAAACTTGTCTACATCTTTCTCGGCTGTTATATCTAAATAATGTTCAACTCTAAGCAAATTTATTTTTTCTTCTTTACAGTTTTTTTCCGATAAATTTCTTTGATTGATTGAATTTATGCTTTTTGTGATTGGTAAGGATATTAGTAGCAAAAGTAGTAGAAATACAATTTTTTTATTATTTTTCATATAATTACACCGCTTTATGTTAATAAGACTATTATTATAATAATGTATGTTTAAAAAGTTTCATAAGTTTTTTCATGAGGTATATGCTCCTTTAATATTATTAATATTTAAGTAATTCATAAAATAAGTAAAATTTAACATTTTAAAATATAAAAGATAAAGATGGTTTTGTTAGCTATTGGTTTGAGGGAGACTTTCCACTTCAACCAGATGAATCAGTACTTCTACATGTAAAATATGAGTTGACTAATAAAATATTCCAACATAAAGTACAAAAATTTTCAATTTCAATAGCCAATACTGATGAAAACGTTCATTATCCTGCGACTGGAAAATACAACCAATACATAATAGAATTTACAATAAATGTAGACGGTGTATTTGAGTCAAAAATAATAAATAATGATGTATTTACGATAAAAAATATGATTAAAAATAGATTCCCAATTATTTATAATCTATTTCTAAAATTAGATACATTATAGATATTTATTTTTTACCAACTACAATAAACTTCCAATCTTTTTCTTTATAGTTTTTATTTTGAATTTTAAAACCTGCTTTTCTAAATAAACTTAAAATATTATTAAGTGAATAAGCTGTTTTATATGCATCAGCATGATAACGAGCAACGTTTAATCCAGAATTTTTAAGAAACATTGAGAATTTCACAAAAAACAGTTTATATTTTGGAAAATCCTTGTTTAATGATTCAATTATCAAGATTCCATTAGGTTTTAGAATTCTATATATTTCATTGAAACTTTCTACCGGATTTTCCCAATAAGTAAGACTAAAACGTGAAACTACTAAATCAACAGATTTTTCCTCAATAGGAATCTTATCTGACTTGCCAATTTTAGCTTCAATTTTAGCGTTTTTAGATGCAATATCAAGCATACATTCATAAGGATCAATACCAATTATTTTTGCATTTGAAAGTTCTTTATTTATCTCTTTTGATAAAAGACCAGGGCCTACACCAAGATCAACAATTGTAGGATTTTTAATATCTTTGACATATCCTTTAACTAACTTAGCTAGATTACTATAAAGGTATGTGTATTTTTTCATATATTTTTCAAAATCTTCGCAATTTTTCCTATTAATCTTGAATTTACCACCTGTTTTTTTTGTTTCATAAAATGTTACAAAAGCACCAATGATACTAGGTATAAGCCATATTATTACAAACCAGAACAATGATAAACTAACAATTTGTTCGATCAAAATATTTGGGTCAAAAAAAGTAAACATTGTGATAAGAGATGCTTCTCTAGTTCCAATTCCATATATCGAAATTGGGATAGTAGCAATAACATCACTTACAGCAATAATCATTATAAAATAAAAAATTGGTATATCAATGAAGAAAAGTTTTGCTATAAAAAATAGAATAATGTATTTTAAAAGCCAATTTAATGAAGCTATTAAAAATGGAATAGAAACATCTTTAAAACTAGGAATATCTTCATAGAAACTCTCAATATTTTCTTCCAATCTAGAACTAAGTTTTTTTACAAACTGGGATTTTATAATCCTAACAAATATCTTTTTTGATTTTTTGATCTTAAAAAAGAAGAAAACTAGGATTGAAACAATAACTATAATTACTAAAATAATGAAAAAAAGATAGGGATAAATACTGCTAAGAAAAATAGCACCTATTGCACCAAAAATAAGCAAAGGTATAAACTCAACTGTGTTAAAAATAATAATATTTGATAGACATTTCAAAAGTGGTGTATTACTTTCATCTGATAAATATAGGGACCTAGTGTAAGCTCCAACTCCACCTGGAGTTATAAATCCATAAAAATAACCTATAAAGAGATTTTTTATTGAATACCAAAAACTTACATTTATCTTCTGTTTTTTTAAGATCAACTGCCATTCGACATTTGCAATCAAAAGCAGTGGTACAAATGCAAAAAAAGAGATAAATGAATAAACCGGATTGATTTTTTTAAAAATATTCAAAATTAAACCAATATTGAGATTAAACAGGATATAAACTAGAATAATTAGGCCAATTATAGGAAGAATTTTTTTTATTTTCATATATTTAACTAAGCATATCAAAAAATGATACTTTACTCTTTTTTAAAAAACAAAGATTTTTAGTTTTTTATCAAAAAAACAGAATTCCATTTACAGAAAGGATGTGGATTATTAATCATATTGTCTAAAACTTCAATTTTTTCATATTTATCTAAAAGTTCTTTAAACCATCCATCTTCTTTTACTTCTTTTCTAACAATAATCTTTGTTCCAGGTTGAGAATTTTTAAATATATGATTTACAACATCATATCTTGGTACCGAACAACCTGAGACAATAATCAAATCGAAATTGTCTAAAGAATATTCTATTCCATTACCAATATCTGCTTTTATATTTTTTTCAAGATTCTTTTTTGTAACTATCTTCATAGCTCTCTTTATTGATTTAGCATCTCTATCAATTGTAACAATTTTTCTATTATTGTTTCTAGCAAGAGTTATTGCAGAAATAGGATATGATCCACATCCTATATGAAGAATATTTTTAACATTTAAAAAATCAAATTTTTCTTCTTCCTTGATATATTCCTTACCAATTATTTTGTTATAGATATTAGCAATTCCTTTGTTCCAATACGCAATAATATCAACAAATTTCCAGAAAACATTTTCTTTTATTCTATCTGGATTTTTATCTTTCATGTAACATATAAGATAAACTATTTTATTTAAAAATATTCCTGTTTATTAATTCTGCCGTGTTTTTTACCGTAATAATAAAAAAGGACTTATGTTTATCGTATTATGATAAAAACATTTGAAATTGATGAAAACATATTTGGAAAAGCGTGATGTATCATGTCGGGAGAGGGCATTGGTTTTGGAAAAGCTATTGTTTTAAATGAACATTTTGTAGTATACGGTGTACCTTCAATAGTTTCAGCAATAGGAAAATATACTACTGCAAAGGTTGATTCTATCGATAAACCTGGTTGGAAGCTTGATGATAATAGAAAAGCAACACCAAACTACAAAGAAGAAAAAATAGATCAGCAAAAAGAATCCATAGATAATATCATAAACAAGATGGGTATAGATATATCAGATAAAGGAATAAATATAACACTTACTGGAAATCTATATTGTGCTAGTGGAATTGGAGCTAGTGCAGCAAGTTGTGTTGCTATTGCAAGAGCGTTATCTGATCATTTTGATAGGGATTTATCTGATAAAGAAATAAATGATATTGCATATGAAGGTGAGAAAGGATATCATGGAACACCTTCTGGAGTGGATAATACTGCTTCAACTTTTGGAGGTCTTATTTGGTTTCAAAAAGAAAATGATAATGTTATTGAAAAAATAGATATTCAAAATCCTTTAGAAATTGTCATTGGAAATACAGGTAAAGTAGCAGATACAACAAAGGCAGTTGCTGGTGTAAGAGAAAGAAGAGAACAAAAGAAAGAGGAATATCAAAAGATATTTGATAGAGCAGAAAACATTGCATATTTAGCAAAAGATGCTCTTCAAGATGAAGATTATAAAGAACTTGGAAAACTCATGAATGAGGATCATAAATTACTTCAACAGATTGAGGTATCAAGTAGAGAACTTGATTTTTTAGTAAAACTTGCACGTAACTATGGTGCAATTGGAGCAAAACTAACAGGTGGGGGACTTGGTGGAAACATGATAGCACTAACCCCTGGGAAGAACCTACAAGATAAGGTAGCAACAGCTATTGAAAAAGAAGGTTTTCAAACAATTAAAACCGTCATTGGTGCTTCAAGAAATGGATATTGATTATTATGAATCTCAGAAACTTTTTAGAAAAAATCGAAAAAGAAGGGGATCTAACCAGAATAAAAAAAGAAGTTTCGACAAAATATGAAATTGCAAATGTGATATATTCATTAAATGAAAAACCAGTAATTTTTGAAAATGTTGAAGGCCATGATATGCCTGTTTTTGCAGGAATAACTTCTGATAGAGATATTATTGCTAAAGGCCTAAATACAACAAAAGAAAAACTCTTGTTCAAACTAGTTGATGCTCTTAGGAATCCAAAAGAACCTGAAATAATTGATAAAGCATCATGTCAGGAAGTCATAAACAAAAATCCAGATCTTGATAAACTTCCTATACTCCATCATTTGAAAGGAGATGGTGGAAGATATGGAAGTGCGACAGTTGCAACAATTAAAGACCCAGATACTGGTAGGAATGTATCTTACCATAGAATAATGCAAAGAAGTAAAAACAAATTTACTGCAAGACTCATTAAAAAAAGGCAAACTAGAACTACTTTTGATAAAATTGATGGCGACTTAGAGATTGCGATATGTATCGGTAATAGTATCCCTATAATGATTGCAGCATCTTTAGGGCCAGACCCAAATGTTGATGAATTTAGTATTGCAAATAGTCTTGATAGAACACCCATGGTAAAATGTGTTACTAAAGATCTTGAGGTTCCAGCTGATACAGAAATAGTTTTAGAAGGGCGTATAACAAGAGATCTTGATGATGAAGGACCTTTTGTTGATCTTACTGAAACCCGGGATTTTGTTAGGCAAGAACCAGTTTTTGAAGTTGATTGTATAACACATAGAAAAGATGCTATGTATCAAGCACTAATTCCTGGTAGACTTGAACACAAAACACTTATGGGGATGCCCAAGGAACCTACTATTTTTGATGAAGTAAGTAAAGTAGCTGATTGTAAAAATGTTCTAGTTACAATGGGTGGTGGTTCATGGTTACATGGGATCGTTCAAATCAAAAAGAAAAAACCTTCTGATCCAAAAAAAGCAATAGATGCAGCATTTAACGGTCATAAAAGCATGAAACATGTTGTGATAATAGATGAAGATGTTGATATTTATAGTCAGAATGCTGTAGAATGGGCTATAGCAACCCGTTTCCAAGGTGATAAAGATCTATATATAAAAAAAGATCAACCCGGCAGCAGTCTTGATCCATCCGGAAAACATGAAGAGGGTAAAAAAACACGTACAACTAAAATTGGTTTTGATGCGACAATTCCATTTGATATTGATAAAGAAAAATATGAGACAGTAACTTACAAAAAAGTTGATTTGGATGATTACTTTAGGTAAGGGTAGATTTAAAGTTTTTTTAGAAAAAAAAGAGCTTGATGGTGATTTGGTTTATATTTTAGGCGGCGGTGAAAAATCACATATCGGCGGAGTTGTAATATGTGTTCCAGGTAAAAAACCAAATGTGATAAAACTTGGAACTCACCACGATCACATTGTTTTATCACCTATTGCCGAAAATGCATGTGAAAAATATAATAAAACAGCGGTTGCTATTGGTGGTATACATATTGATAATGCAACAAAAAATGAAATCGATCAGATTGTAAAAAATTGTAAGGAGCTATTAAAATGCATTTAACAAAATTAGAAGAAAAAATCCTAGATGGAGACAAAGGAGAGGTCACAGGACGTCTTTTCAGGTTACTAGTTAGACTTGGAGATATTTATGGTGCGGATAAAATGATACCTGTTGGATCAGTTCAAGTTGCTGGTGTATCATATAAATCAATAGGTGATCCAGGAACTGAATTTTTAGAAGATATGGCAAATAAAGATGCAAAAGTTAAAGTTTTAACTTACTTAAATCCCGCTGGAATGGATCTAGAAAACTGGAAAGAATATGGTTTTCCAAAAGATTTTGCAAAAAATCAACTAAGAATCATTGATGCATTCAAAAAGATGGGAATAGTAATCACTTCTACATGTACACCATATCTAGCAGGAAACCTTCCGCGATTCCGTGAACATATTGCTTGGTCTGAAAGTAGTGCAGTATCTTTTTCAAATAGTGTAATAGGTGCAAGAACAAATAGAGAAGGTGGGCCATCTGCTCTTGCTGCTGCAATTTGTGGAGTTACACCAAATTATGGACTTCACTTATGGGAAAACCGGCAGCCAAACTTTGAGATAAAGGTTGAGGCAGATTTAACTTTTAACTCTGATTTTGGAGCTCTTGGTTATATTATTGGTAAGACTGTAAAAAATAAAATACCATATTTTACTGGTATTAAAAATGCCGATATAGATCAATTGAAAAGCCTAGGTGCTGCAATGGCAGCTAGTGGTGCTGTAGCGATTTATCATGTTGAAAATTTGACACCTGAAGCTGACAATGTTGAAAAAGATAATTTAGAAAAAATCACAATCACTCAAAAAGATATTGATGAAGCATATAATGATCTTAGCAGTGGAAAAGATCCAGATATTGTAATCCTTGGTTGTCCACATGCATCTTTAAAAGAAATTTCTAGATTAGCAGATAAAGTTGAAGGTAAAAAACTCAAAAAACCAGTTTGGATATGTACATCAAGGATGGTAAAAGAAGTAGCAGAAAGAATGGGGTATAATGAAATTATTGCAAAAGCAGGAGGATCTGTTGTTGCTGATACTTGTATGGTAGTCTCCCCCATTGAACAGATGGGATATAAAACTACAGGTGTAAACAGTGGTAAAGCAGCTAAATATTTACCCGGTTTTTGTAAACAAAAAGTGAGTTTTAATAATATAGATAAACTAGTGGAGGGCCAATTATGAAAGGAAGAACAATTAGCCCCGGTAAAGCAGAAGGAAAAGCGATAGTTTCTTCTGAACCAATTGGTTTTTACGGAAATGTTGATCCAAAAACAGGTATTGTAATTGAAAAAGGTCATCCCTTGGAAGGAAAAAAGATTACTGGTAAAATTTTAGTTTTTCCGTGCGGTAAAGGTTCAACAGTTGGTTCATATGTAATTTATGGCCTAGCTAAAAACGGTGTTGCACCTGCAGGAATCATTAATAAAGAAACTGAAACCATTGTTGCGACTGGGGCGATTCTAGCTGGAATTCCATGTGTTGATTCAGTCGATATCGATAAAATAAAAGATGGAGATAATGTAAAAATTGATGCTGATTCTGGTGAAATTGAAATAAACTAGTTAGTGCCTCATATTCCAAATAGTTCCAATACCATTTAGCTCAATGTCATGGTTTCCATAGTTGTCTTTCCAAGTTAGTCTACCAGTTATATCTGCTCTGCCGATTTTCATTCCTACACGTGCAAATCTTTTCCATTGTTTTTCTAGTGTTGCACCTGAATTTATATTTAAAGTAAGTTTAGTGTTGGTATCTTTTAATCCAACCTGTGTTAAACTATTTTCAGATGTTACAGTTATTTTATTTGGCATATTTAACAGTAGAAATAATTTATCTGAATCTTTTATATCTATTTTGGTATCTTCTAATAGTGTCAATGTTTTTCCATCGTCTGTTGTAATCACAACATTTGCAAAAGGATTGATTTTGTACGTTTTTTCTGATTTAAATTGTGATGTAAAATAGTAGTTGCTGTAGTAAATATTCCATCCGTTTTCAAGTTTTGTATGACACCAGTCCCATCCTCTTATAATCCCTGAGGTTAGAAGTCCATTAATCCAAGTGTGTTCATGATGGCCTATTCCTTTTACTTGGAAATCCATTCCGTCTAATGTAATTGTTCCTTCTACATCGCATGCCGGAAACATATAACTTGCAACACTTGATTTTGAATTATCAATTAATCTAGAGCTGTATGTCCAAAATGCTGATGATTTAGCTTCAAATGTTAAATCCATTGATATGTCGCTGTCATCATCTATTTCTCCTTCTATATGAATATACCAATTAGGAGATGATCCTTGAACATATGAATCTTCAAATGATACCTTAAACATTTCATCAGATGATGAAACCTGTAAGGATGGTTCTTTTAATATTGCATAATCACCTAGAAGCGGCCTACTTTTTTCAACCACTCCTCCGTATTCTTTTCCATCTGGGCTGTGAAGTGTAACAAAGAGTAGATCTGGTTTTGTAGCAAAAAGGTCGTCTCTAGCCATATGATTAAAGCTAATTGTTAGCACCCATCCAGGAAGTTCAGTGTTTTGATTGAATATTGCAGTATAATACCACCATTCTCTATTTACAAGTAGTTTATCTTTGTAGTGAGCTCCCTCATCTTTAGGTGAAACTGTTCTTTGTCCGCCACTAATTATAGATGTAGGGGGAATTATTTTTTCTGTAAAAAACCAAGGACCGTATTTTGTTTCACTTTTTGGGTGATATATAGAGATAGTCCCTTCACATCCGGTAAGCATATCTCCTTTGATTACTATTGTTCCAATTTGTGTTTTGTCACAAATCCCATTTATTTCTAAATCTGTCCATTTAACTTCTCTTGAGACATATGTTACAATTAATTTTTTGTTTTCTGTATCTTGTGTAAATTCTATTGCTGGTGGTTCTGGCTTGGTAGGATCGTCTATAAAACCTGCTCTGAATAGCACTAGGATTGAGATTATGATTAAAACTACAATGATTATTGCATCGAATTTCTTTAGTCTACGAATTGTTTTAGGGGACATTTCTCACCAGCTTAACAGAGTTTTTTTATTTCTATTTATATATTTATTAGTATTTATTATTAAATGTTTCTTTACAATTGTTATCTAATTGTTTTATTATACTTGAAACGAATTTTTTTAAAAATATTCACTTTTAATGTATATACCGCGTGATTTGCACACCTATATACATATACAGATGCAAAAAAGGCACTTAAAGCAATGAATCATTCTATCAGTTAAGAAAGATGGAAAGGGATTGAGCCCAATTTTGAGATTGAGATACCCATCCAATTACCCCCTCTAAATCACCTCTTTTCCCTTTCCATATTCTTTTTAATTTTGACATTTTTTCTGTAAGAACCAGCTGATTGTTAATTGTTACATTTGTTACAATTACACAATACATTTATATAGTATGATTTACAAAGTATAACATGAAAAAGGTGGTAAGAAATATGAAAATTGTGAGTGAAGTAAAAAATTCAAATGAACTCGAAGAAATGAAGTCAGTAATGAAGATATTTGTAGTAAATTCAAGGATAAAAAAACTTGGTGCACTAGCATTTGAAATGTCAAAAAATAATTACTAAAAAAAATTTCGTTAAACATAAAACTTCAATCTTAATAGGCGGATTAAAACAATAAAACACGCCACCTTTCTCACAAATTTTTTTCTAAGGCAATTTTAATATTATAGATAATTATTACAAACAAAACAACTTGGGGGTAAATAATGGTTGAGATAAAAGAAATACAAAATATTTTTTCAGAAGAACTATCCTTAATAGAAGACAAAAAACTTAGTGAAAAAGTTGTAAAGGTATGGAAAACAGCTTCTGATCGTGGAGGATGGGATGACTTAAATAAAGTTCCATTCACGCTTTTATTTGAAAACTCAGGAAAACTTATAGATCACACAAAAAGAATAACTAAACTAGCAAAGGCCGTTTATGATAAAAGAGATGAGAAAATAAACCTAGATCATTTAATTGCTGGGGCACTACTACATGACGTAGGAAAACTCCTTGAATATGATGTAGTCGATGGAGAAATCGTAAAGGGTGATTACGGAAAAAAATTCAGACATCCAGTTAGTGGAGCACTTTTAGCTAGAGAATTGGACCTACCTGATGAAATTGTATTGATAATATATGCACATAGCCACGAGGGAGATAAATTAGAAAGATCCGCTGAAAGTGTGATTGTACACCACTGTGATTTTATAGATTTTCATATACGAAAGGGGATGGTGCAATAGATATATGCATTTAGTAAAAAATTCAAAAGAAAGATTGATACCAACAGAACTAAATGGCAAAAAAACAAAAATTTTCAAAGGCGCAAAAAAAAGCAGATGTGATTCAAAAGTAAAAAACATAAAAGATTCTCTTAAAAAAAGCAATCTTAAAGATGGAATGACAATAAGTTTTCACCATCAACTACGAAATGGCGACTATGTAGTAAATATGGTTCTTGATGCAGTAAGGGAATTAGGTGTTAAAAATATTAGACTTGCTCAAACTGCACTTTTTCCCGTACATAAACCAGTAATAGATCATATCAAAGAAGGAACCGTCAATAGAATTGAAGGAAGTATAAATGGTCCAGTTGGTGACTATATATCAAAAAATCCACTGGATCATCCAGTTATATTACGTTCTCATGGAGGAAGATGGGCAGCTGTAAGAAGCGGTGAACTTAAAATTGATATTGCCGTGATTGCAGCATCAACAGCGGACAACCGTGGAAATTGCACTGGTCTAATTGGAAATAGCGCGTTTGGACCAATATGCTACTCTCAAGCAGATGCAAGAAAAGCAGATAATGTGATTGTTGTAACAGATAATTTAGTAGAGCGGCCCAGCCCTCTTCAAGAAATTACAGAAAAACATGTAGATCATGTAGTTGAAGTAGAAAAAATCGGTGATCCAAAGAATATTGTTAGTGGCTCACTGAAACTTACAAAAAACCCTATGAAACTTCAAATTGGTAAAGAATGTATCAATCTAATAGAAGCAGCAGATCTAATCAAAGATGGTTTGATCTTTCAAGCAGGAGCAGGTGGAATAAGCCTTGCTGCATTAAAATATCTAAAAGAAAAACTTGAAGAAAAAAAGGTTACTGCATCTTGTGAAACAGGTGGGGTTACTGAATACATTGCTGATATGTACAAAGAAGGGCTAGTCAAAAATGTATATGGTCTTCAATGTTTTGATGTAGAAGCAATAAAGTTTTTGGCTAAAAATAGAAAACTAATTACTGATATCGGACACTACGCCGATCCATCGAGTAAAGGTCGCTTTTTAGATGGACTTGATGCAACAATAGTTGGTGCAACTGAAGTTGATGTTGATTTTAATGTAAATGTTAATACTCATAGTGACGGACGAATGCTTCATGGAATAGGAGGTCATCAGGATACTTGTGCCTCAGCAGGACTTACAATTGTAACAGTTCCAGTGTTTAGAAAAAAGATACCGGTTGTAAGAGACAAAGTTACAACTATCACAACACCTGGAGATGTAGTAGATGCAATTGTCACAAATGAAGGAATTGCAATTAACCCTAAAAGAAAGGATTTAATTGAAAAAGTAAAAGACAAAGTCAATTTAGTAGATATCAATGAACTTAGAGATATAGCATATGAAGAAACTGGTGGACCACCTGAACTAAATCTTGGAGATAAAATAGTTGGTGTTACTAAATGGCGTGATGGATCAGTTTTAGATTCTATTTATCAAGTTTTGGAGTGAAA
>CAZFFN010000100.1:0-5563 GCA_964518165.1 uncultured Thermoplasmatales archaeon | reverse complement strand
ACCACCAGTACCCGAAGCATCAACAATAATAATGTTATCAATTGGATTGATTATGATTACTTTATATATGATATACAAAAAACGCAAATAATTACATTTGTAATTTTTATGAAATGCAATTATAACTATTTTGTAATTTTTTTGTAATGTCTTTAAGACACGTTAGTTTTAAATAGCAGCATTTAGAGAATATAATTTTGGAATTGAGGTAGAGAAGATGGAAGGATATAATATATTTAAAGGAATTTATAAGACAGAAGAGAAGGAATATGACTATGAAATACATTACAAATATTTTATAAAAGATAACAAGAACACATTATACAAAAGAGTAATGCAAGTGTCAAACGGTGAAAATCCGAGACAAAAAGCAGAAATGCTGAAAAGATCAGGATTTGATATAGAAATATCTGGAAATGACATATACTTAAAATGTGCTAAAAAAGAGTGTGAAAAACCAGGGTCAAAGCCAAAATTTAGCAAAAATAAAATCCTTAATCCAATAGCCAAGTACTTCTTTTTTGCTTGGATACTAAGGCTTATTTTATTTATTCCAGAATATTATCCTGTTATACCGTTCTTCTAAACAATATAAAAAAAGGCAACTTGCTGGAAAAAATATAAATATAATAAATTACATAAGTAATTTTTAAGCATTACTCATAATGTGGATGTGGATGTGCGGTGAAAGGAAATTTAAAGAATAAAATAGCAGGCTTTTTTGCAGCATTATTCTTTTTCGTACTAATCACCTCAATACTTATTTTTCCAGGTGTTGCTGTCGATATAACACTAAATTCAGGAAGACTTTCATTAGAAGACGTATCTGCTTATGAAGGAACTGAAATTAATTTTAATGATGTTAGTTTCACTGTAAAATGGGATGATAAAAATTCTATAACTAGTTTAGATTTTTCAATATTTAATTCAGAAAACAACCAAATTGTAGCATATGTAAATTTTGATATCAATGGAAATAAAAACACTCAACAAACATCAGGAGAATTCAACATAACAGAAATGAGTGTTTCAGGAGGAGAACAAATAATTCACCCTGCACACGGTTACAGCCCACAAACAACAAGCTACAGCGATTTAGTATACTCCTATGATATATCATACACCGCATATAATATAGGGACTTTTTATGCAAAACTCTTTGCATATTCAACTTCTGGAACACACACCTCAGAAAAATCTGAAGAATTTACCATACGCCCACCAGACGGGGGTTCCTTATTTGATGTAGAACTTAACGTAATACTAGACGATGTATATATCGGGGAAAACAATACAGCACTAATAGATCTTACAAACGTAGGAGAAACAGGCCTTGTAAACGCTACAATAACAAGGACTTTATATTTTGAAAACCAAACAATATGGTCAGTAACAGAAGACATAAACATCTCAGGACATACTGCATTTAATGCAACAATACCTACAGATGGTTTGGAACCTGGAGTATACACATATGAGGTAGTACACAGATATGGAAACAATCAAACAGCAACAGCAATAGATGTTTTCGTAGTTAAATCAAAAACTACAACAATACCTCCTTCGACCAATATACTTGATATAAAACTACCAGAACCCTGGATTATAATAACAATAATTATTGTGATAATAATCTTTATTATAATCTTCATTTTATTTAGATTAGGTTATTTATATATGGAGGATGTGACTATAGCAAGATATTTTGTGATATATAAAGAAATAAAACAAACAAAAACCAAAAAATTAAACAGTTTATTAAAAGGAAAAGACAGCGTACTTAAAGACGTTAGTCATCTAAATCCAATAAACGGCGTATATATGTTTGAGAAGAAAAAAGATGCGTACGACTTGGCAGAGATACTTGAAAAACATAACGCTAAATTCTATGTAGGAAAAATAAAAGTAAAAGACGAAGACGATTTAGAAGAACCTTTTACCAGCGAGTAAATATAAAAAAAACTGTTTTACCACTGTTCTTCATTTATCCAGATACTTTGAATAGACTGGAGTAACACATTATAAGTCGTGCCTTTTTCATCTGTTAAAAATACTTTGTTTCCAGAAACGTTTTTAATTTTACAAAACAAGCATTCATGTTTTGGTTTTGATTTGTTTTTCTTTTCTAAAACAATCCTGCAGAGACAATCTTGATATTTAGAAAGAGATTCGCCATTTAACTGCCCACACATTCCAAATTTGAAATCCCTCATCTTTATCCTCCTATCAGGATACATAATATATTCCTGATTGTTTTTAACTTTACAATATTGTATTTTGCTTTTCTTGGAAAATTTGTGTTTTTAACTCTCTTGATACGTCTGGAAACCATCTTTCAACTAGTTGCAATATCTGGTCTTTATTTTTTCCATTATAGTTTTTCATAAGTTCTATTTCCAGTCCTGCAACTGCATTTTTGACATCGTTATAATGAAATCCGCCTTGACCTGTTTCTGGGAACAACCATTTTTTATTTTCCAAAGGATTTATTTTATCTATTTCTCCCATCATTTTTTAATACACCCCATACACTTCTATTTATTATCCTCATAATTTTTTATAACAAGAGTCATTTTTATTCAACTCCGCCTTTGTTTTTTGCAACTATTTCTTTTATGTTGCCTAAAGAAATTAAAGACGTTGCTTGATTTGTTTCAAAAAGGATCTTTTTGTCAGAGACCCTTAATATCTTGCCAGTTAGAACAAATCCATCGGATTTTACTAGCCTAACATTTTTGTTTATGAAAAAGTCTAAACTTTCACATCCCATACCCAATCATCTCATCTCTAATCCCAACGCCCAATTAAAGCATTACGAATGCATTACATTTGTAATACATAATTAGGATATAAATATAACGGTTATTTACAAAAAAAATAATTACAAAAATAAAAATATGCTGTTGGATATGTTTTAAAATAGTATTTATTCAGATTCGTTTATCTCTATATACAAATGACACATTAGATAGGCTCTTCCTAATTTTTCTTTTATTATATCTGCATAATCCTGACTTGTATCATAATCCTGAGTATTTTCTCTAAAAAGCATAAATGACATTTTGTAAAAACCTGTTTTGTTTATGTTAAAACTATAATTGTATTCCCATTGATATGTCCATTCGCGATTGATATCTATTGCACTGTGATTTAAAGTTACATTTTTTTTATATAAAAACCATGCATTGTGATATGTTGTTTCGTTTTCGGATGTGGTTTGGTTTATGAGCCATATTTCAACTGTATAGTTTAATGTTTGATATTCGTGGTTTGCAATGCCGATTATTACATTTGCTGTGTCGTTTGTCGTAATGTTTCTTGGGTAGTTATCCGCAATACCCCCTGGGCCTAAAATGTAGAATTCTGTAAATTTTTCTCCTGTTTTTGGAGTGGTAATCACATATACTAAAGATCCGCAGGCAATAATAATTGATGCAATTAGTATTATGTTTAGTGCTTTGTCAAGTTTGTTTTTTGAAGAAGGAATGCTTATTTTAAAATCTATTGTAAAGCGTTCTTTTTCATCTGTTTTAATCCATCTGTATACTGCGATAGTTCCAACCGAGAGTATAAAAATTGACAGCGAGTTTATTATTGAGTTTAATGTTATTCCCCACATTGTGTAGTTTAATCCTAGTGCTATAAGTGGCACTACTGCAATTGACAAGCCAAAGCTTAGTGCTATTCTTTCAAGTATATCTATTCCTTTGTCTGTTTTTTTGTTTGGAAACAGTGCAAATATTAGCAAGTATCCTGGGATAAATAGTATGAACGGAAGCCCAAGAATCATCCTTAGCGTTTGGTTTATGTTTAATACTGCCACAGGAATTAGAATAATTGTTAAAATTAAGCATAAAATAATGTCTACTGGATAATCTTTAACTGAGAGTTTCATCGCCCCTAGCTTCCCACAATTAGATATTTTATGGTTTTAATATATTTTCCTTTAAAAAATAGAAAAATATTTAAATAACAATTATGCATACATAACAAATGTAATTGTTAAAAATTACAAAATTAGAGGATGCGTTGCAGATGATAACTTCAATTACGACCACTACAACTACTACTGCAACAACTACTACCACAGCGGCAGCTTCAGTAAATATTGCCTCAAATCTTGGAATAATTGGGGTAATTGCTTTGATTTTACTATTGATTTCAAAAGAGCTTATCTCATCTCATAGAATGGATGAAACAATATCTTTTTCAAATATCCTAAACGTACCAATAGTTCCTCTTTTAATGATGTTTATATTAAGTGTTTTTACAAAAATTGCAACTGTTTTAAGCTAGAATTACCGGACATATTACGAAAAGAAACAGATTTACAATAGTGTGTGAAATTGTAACTCCAATTATGGTTTTTGTTTTGTATACTACAAGTGCGTATAATAGCCCTATTGCAAATACTAATATACAATCTAGAAAAGATAGATTTCCAATATGAAGCGCTGCAAAGATAACTGTTACAAATAGTATTGCTTTCCATTTTCCAAGGATTTCTATTGCTTTGCTTTGAAGAAGTCCCCTGAATATTATTTCTTCCATGAGAGAAATTGAAAACAGAAATACTATGAACACCAAAACTATGTTTTTTATTGTTAAAAACTGAATTATCGAGTCAGGCTTTAAAATAAAATATTCTGCAAACCCCATAGGAATTCCAAGTACGATTATTCCTATTTCAATTGGGATATGTTTTGTTTTTGGTAATCTAACTCCACACTCTTTTAGCTCTATTTTTTGTTGAATTTTGATAACAATAAATGCTAGATATACCGCAACTCCTGTTAGTATGAACCAAGATATTTGCGCAAAGCTTGATAGTGGTAAGACTAGGCTCATTATTCTTATCAGTGGGACAAGGGTGAGTGCAAGAAGAAGAGAGCCTAGTCTTTTATTTTCTCGTATTTGTTTATGCAGAAAAATCGCGGGTCTATTTTTTGAGTTTATATAATTTATACGTAATGCATCCAGCATTAATCGTAAATAATTTATCTGTAATGCATCCAATATCAATTTGGCTTTTGAAATGAATAAATAGTGGGTCATTAATAAAGAGAGTATTATGAAATGGAATAATACACCAGCCATTACGTTCAGATATGAAACCAAGATTTCGGCAGTTGTTATTAGTATTAAATAAAATAAAAGGTACGCCCCATCCTTTATTTCTTTCATCTTGCATTTTTAAAATAAAAAAAGTGTTTTTATAAATTACGGAAAAATTACAAATACATTATATTAGGGCTGTTATTATTGATAATTTATATCTTGTACGCTCTAACGAGTTGCCCTCAATTTTAGATTTTCAGAAAAAACAAGACATGCTAGTGTTTAATCCTAATATTTATATATGCAAAAAACATATATTGTAATGTTTACGTAATGTGAATGGTGGTTGTAAAATAAGAGAGGATGGGAAAAAAATGACAAGAGTAATGGTAGTAGATGATGAAAGAGACCTAAGAGAAATGATAGAACTACTACTAAAAAAAGAAGGATACGAAACACAAACCGCAGAAGACGGAGAAGACTTTCTAAACAAAGTAGACAAATT
>CAZFFN010000099.1:0-48617 GCA_964518165.1 uncultured Thermoplasmatales archaeon | reverse complement strand
AGACGTGAGGATCGTAGGGAGATGGCTTGTTTTTCTATTGCTGTTTTACATAATATTTTTACTGTACGTGTCCGCCCTGGCTAATTTTGTCCCAATGCCTAAAAAAGGATTAGTTTAATATATTATGACTTTATTCAAGCCTTTTTATGGAACGAGAAAAAATTGCTTTAGGTGCGCTAGTGATTATAATAGTCGCTGTTTTATCATTTTATTTGATTAGTTCGGAAGGTATTTTTGATGATTTTCTTTCAGGTGAAGAAAAAATAGAGCTCGGTGATTGTGCTGATGTTCATTATATTGCAAAGTATGAAAGTAATGATACCGTTTTTATGAGTTCATATGATAATCCTGAAGAAAAGACAGATGGAAATCCATTGAATGTATATGTTACAACAAATAAATCAGCTAATGCTCCAACTAATTATTCTAATTATTATCCTGGAATTTTATCACTTATTCTAGATCAGAATAATGAATATATGAATTATCTATATACCCCACTTGGTGTAAGAGATGGTTTTATTGAAGAACTTGTAGGTTTAAAAGAAGGGGAAACTTCTACTACTGATATAATCCAAGCAAAAAATGCTTTTGGAGTGTCTCCTAAGGTTGGAGATTTATTACTTGCAAGTTTACCGGATTATGGAATGGATATAAATTTTTCAATTTTTGAGATAAATTATGATCAACCGGTGTCTGCTGAATATGAACAATACATTGATACTAACACAACAACTATGTATATTTTAAGAGATGAAAGTTATCATACAGGGAAGGTATTAAATTATGTAAATAATACTGTGTCATATCCTTGCTGGACTAACTTTTCTGTTGTAGATGAAGTTGAAGATACGTATGTAACTATAAGACTTAATCCTTCAACCGAAGTTGGTGAAAATTTTACTTGGTCTGTAATAGAAATTGTTAACCCCTCTTATGGTATGAGTATGCAGACAAGTTATCCAACTAATTCAAGTAAAATAATTACCCTTAATAATTCAACTATTGTTGTTAAGCATACACCTCAGCAGGGTGATCAGATTACAATGAACACATTATATCAATCTCAGGTATATCAATCCACAGTATATACTGTTCAAAACGTTACAGCAACAAAGATTAATACAACATACAGTACCGATGGAACGGCTCAAAACATGTCATATCATGAATTCAATAGAACAACTATAATAGACAGAATATATACCCAGGATATTACTCAGCCAATACCAGAACCACTGTTGGAAGAACAACTATTATTTTTCTTAAGAGCGATTGATGAAGATTTTATATATGGTCTTAGTGATTATGCAGATAAAAATATATATTTTGAAATAACAGTAGAAGAAATCTATAAAACATCTTAAGAAAGCTGAATCTTGATCTCTTTTTCTAAGAGATCTAAAAATTCTTCTTCTTTTCCTTTTGGAATAGTTGCACCCGCAGCAATGTTATGTCCACCACCTACACCATCTAATTTTTCAGCTGATTTTTTCATAGCTTTAGAAAGATTCAAACCCTTATCAACAAGTTGCTGAGTGGCTCGCCCAGAGGCTTTTACATCATTTTTATCTTTATATGCAAAACCTATTATTGGTAGGCTGTTGTCAGTGTCTTCAGAATTTAAAAGCATATTTGCAATAATGCCGACAATTGTGTCTCTTATACCATTTTTTGCATGGAAAAATTGTAGGAAATCTTTTTTATAGATTCCCTCTTCTCGTGCAAACTGTAAACCTTCAACAAGATTAGCTCTATGTCCACGTAATAGATTCCTTGCTTTTTTAAGATATTTATCTCTATCTCCCAAGCAAACCTTCAATCCAACTTCATATTGTCCATATCGGGCAGTAGAATTCAGTAATGTTGCAAATTCTTTGACATCACGTAGTTCTGTTCCTTCTTCTTCATTTGAGAGAATATATACTTCACCAATTAGCTTTCGTGTAATATTATATCCAAAACCTTTTTTTAATAAAATTTTAGCAATATTGCTGATTATCTTTTGTCTTTCAGCTCTTGTAAGATCAATCCATCGCCGCCAATTATCACCGTCTTTTAGAGAAATATCAATTTTTTTTAAAAAATCAATACTGCTTTTTTCTCTACCAGTAATACCTGGAATAATTGGGTCACTTGAATATTGTAATAGTTTATAAACAGGTCTAGTTTCTCTACCAAAATAACAAATATCTTTTTTGTAATCAATTAAACCATTTTTTTTCCCATCATCTAAAATCTCTCTATTTAGACCAGAAAGCCGTCCATGTTTTCTATGTTGTAGATCACCGCATGCTCCAATTATAGCCAGAGGTGATAGATCCATATTTATCTTATCAATTTCTCTAGAGACAAAATATGTAGCACCAGCTCCACTAAGTTCAAAGCCCCCATCTCTACCAAATAGATGAGGGTTTAGATGAAATTTTAGATCTGAATTTTCAGGACATATATGATGATCAGTTACAACTTTATTTATCTCAGGTGAATTATTAGATATACTGCTGCCAAGATCTGTGAACCATACAAGTTCATGGTTTTGATCTTTTATTTTTTCTAAAACCTTTTCATCAAGTTGCTTAACAAATTCTATTGAAAAATTTTTGTTTAACCTCTCAAGAGTTTTATATGCAATTGAACCAGAGGTTATTCCATCTGCATCGATATGAGTAACGATATGTATGTCCTTAGATTTTTTTATAATACTACCTATCTCTTGTGCTCGATTTTTCAAAAAATTACATCCTCAAAACCAGTAATGTAAAACAAGTATAAAAATTTTAGAAAACAAATTATAGACAAGATACATTCTACTTTCCTGGAAAGGAATCAAAATGACTAATTTTTGTACGAAATGTGGAAAACCATTAGAAAAAAATGCTAAATTTTGTGTTAACTGCGGAGCAAAAGTTCAACAAGAACCTTTAAAACAATCTTCTCAAACTACAATACAACCTCATATAAATAAACCTGCTCAATCTGTTGTTAGCCAAAATATGTGGCATCAAAATCAATACAAGATTAGAAAAAAAGTTCTATCTATTGGAAATAAATATTGGATAGAGGATTACACAGGAAATCTTCTAGGCTTTTGTAAACAAAAAATTTTGAAATTAAAAGAAGATATTAGAATCTTTTCAGATGAATCAATGAATCAGGAGCTATTCAACATTAAACAAGAACAGATTTTTGATGCATGGGGAACTTTTGCAATATCTGATTCAATGCATCCTTCTGTAATTGGTTATATCCGCCGAGGTTTTTTATCTGAGCTTGGAAGAGATGCATGGGAATTACAGGATGCAAATAGAAGACCTATTGGTAGAATATTTGAACAATCCTTAGGCAGAGCTCTAGCAAGAAAATTTATGCCTGGTGGAGGTCTAGTCCCTGAAAAAATGCAGATAGAATTAAATAATGAGATAATTGCTGAGGTAAATCAAAAATTCAAGATTATCGGTGATATATGGGAGATGAATATTTTCAAGTTACCAGAAAACGTTGATAGAAGAATTCTAATTGCTGCAATGCTAATGATGGGAAACATAGAACGGGATAGAAAATAAAAAAAATTTGTTGGCAGATTTTTAATCTTCTGCCATTTTTTTGTAAGTTTTGTATCTATCGTTGACACTTTCTTCAAGTAGTTTATGAAGTCTTTTTGCTTCTTCTGGAAATGATCTGTATAGTGTGTTGTATCTGATTTCACCCATCAGAAAATCATGTAGTTCTCCGTTTGGTTCTTTTGAATCAAGCTGGAATGGATTTTTTCCTTCTCCTTTTAATCTTGGATCGAATCTATAAAGCGGCCAGTAACCGGTATCAACCGCTAGTTTTTCTTCATTTTGTGATCGTCCCATGCCTTCTTTTATGCCGTGGTTTATACATGGCGCATAAGCAATAACTAATGATGGGCCAGGATATGATTCAGCTTCTTTTATTGCTTTCATAAGTTGGTTTTTGTTTGCACCCATTGAGACACTTGCAACATATACATAACCGTAAGTCATAGCCATTCTGCCTAGATCTTTTTTAACTGTTTTTTTACCAGAAAATGCAAATTTTGCAACTGATCCGACAGGTGTTGCTTTTGATGATTGGCCGCCGGTGTTTGAATAGACCTCTGTATCTAGTACTAGAATATTTACATCTTTGTTCATAGCAATAACATGGTCAAGACCGCCGTATCCTATATCATATGCCCATCCATCACCGCCGATAATCCAGTGAGATGGTTTTGTAAACATATCTTTTGATTCCCAGATATCTTCAAAAATGCCTGTTTTATCTTTGTCTTTTAATTTTTCTTGTATTTTTAGTGAAAGTTCTTTTGATTCATCGCCTAAGTTAAAATTATCAAGCCATTCTTCAAATAGATCTTTTAGTTCACCTTCTACTTTTCCTTCTTCAATTGCTTTTTCAACATTCATTTTAAGATGTTTTCTTCTCTGGGTTGTTGCAAGATGCATACCAAAGCCGTATTCTGCGTTGTCTTCAAATAGACTGTTTGCCCATGCAGGCCCATGTCCATGTTTATCTTTTGCCCATGGTACTGATGGTGCATAACCGCCCCATATAGATGAACAACCCGTAGCATTTGCAATAATCATTCTGTTGCCATAGAGTTGAGTGATAAGTTTTACATAGGCTGTTTCTCCACAACCAGCACATGCTCCGGAAAATTCAAGCAGTGGTTTTTTGAATTGAGATCCTTTCACGCTGTATTTCTTAAATCCACCTGTTCTTTCAGGTAAATCGTTTAAATAATCAAACAATGGAGCTTCTTTTTCAAGCTGTGTTTCTTTTGTTTTCATAATAAGAGCTTTAGCTTTTGGAGCTGGACAAATATCAGCACAGTTACCGCAGCCGACGCAATCCAAAGGTGAAACTTGAATTCTAAATTTGTATTCTTTTGCTTCTTTCCCCATTGCTTTAATTCCTTTGAAACCATCTGGTGCGTTTTCTGCTTCCTCATCAGTTACTAGATACGGCCTAATTGCTGCATGTGGACATACCATAGCACATTGGTTACATTGGATACAGTTTTCAGGAACCCACTCAGGTACATCGATTGCTATTCCTCTTTTTTCATATTTACTAGTTTCAAGTGGGAAAAAGCCACTAGGTTTAAAATCAGAAACCTTTAAATCGTCTCCTTTTAAAGAGGCCATAGTTTCAACAACGTTTTTTACAAACTCAGGTTTATTATTTTCTGTTGATTCTTTTTTTTCTTCAGCATTTTTCCAAGAATCCGGATAATCAATTTTTTCTATTTTTTCAAGTGCTTCATCAACAGCTTTATAATTCATTTTAACGATTTCATCGCCTTTGTGACCATATGTCTTTTTGATTGCTTCTTTTAATAGTTTTACAGCTTCATCGACTTCTAAAATCTCTGATAATTTGAAAAATACGGTCTGCATAACCATATTGATTCTTTGCCCTAGGCCTACTTCTTTAGCTATTTTTACTGCATCTATGTTGTAGAATTTTAGATTGTTTTTTGCAATTGTTCTTTTAAGGGCTGCTGGAAAATGTTCTTCCATTTCTTCAAGTGACCATGGTGAATTAAGAACAAAGGTTCCTCCTTCTTTGATTCCTTCTAACAGATCATATTTTTCTACATACGTTGGATTATGGCATGCAATATATTCAGCTGTATTAATTAAGTATCTTGCTTTTATAAGGGCATCTCCAAATCGAAGATGTGAACGTGTAACACCACCTGATTTTTTTGCATCATATTCAAAATATCCTTGGGCATATTTATCTGTGTTATCTCCAATTATTTTGATAGCGTTTTTATTAGCACCAACTGTTCCATCGCCACCAATACCCCAGAATTTACAGCGAACCGTTGATTCTGGTGCTGTATCAATTTTATCTGAAATTTCAAGTGATGTATCTGTTACATCATCAGTAATACCAATTGTAAAATTATTTTTTGGTTTATCTTTTTTAAGGTTATCAAAAACAGTTTTTGCCATAGTTGGTGTGAATTGTTTGGAGCTAAGACCGTATCTTCCTCCGACAATAGTTCGGGTATCTTTTTTTTGTTGGAAAACTGAACATACATCAGTATATAGGGGTTCACCAAATGAACCAGGTTCTTTTGTTCTATCAAGAACAGCTATTTTTTTTGCTGATTCTGGAATTGTATTATAGAAATCTTCAGCTGAGAATGGCCTATATAATCTTACGATTACTACTCCTACTTTTTCGCCTTTTGAATTTAGATATTCCACTGCTTCCTCAGTTGTTTTTGAACCAGCGCCCATCATAATTATTACTCTTTCAGCATTTGGGTCACCGTAGTAATCAAATAGATGATATTGTCTGCCTGTAATTTTTGCTACTTTATCCATTTCTTCTTGAACTATCTGAGGCACTTTTTGATAATATTCATTACCTCTTTCTCTTACCTGAAAATATGTATCCGGCCCCATTGCACCCATTCTAATGTGTGGATGTTCTGGATTGAGTGCTCTGTTTCTATGTCTTTTTATTGCATCTTTGTCTACTAATTTTTCCATTTCTTCGTATTTAATTACATCAATTTTTTGAATTTCATGTGAACTTCTAAAACCTTCAAAGAAATGTAAAAATGGTATAGATGATCTTAAGGTTGCTAAGTGTGATACTAATGCCAGATCCATTATTTCCTGAATTGATGAAGAGGCAATTTCGGCAAAACCAGTGGGTCTAGCAGCCATTGCATCAGAATGATCACCAAAAATTGATAGTACTTCACATGCAATTGAACGAGCAGCTATATGAAACACAGCAGGCATCAGTTCTCCAGCAATCTTATACATATTTGGAAGCATAAGAAGAAGCCCTTGTGATGCTGTGAAAGTAGTAGTCAGTGCACCAGCAGCTAGAGATCCATGTATCGCACCTGCAGCCCCAGCTTCAGATTGCATCTCAGTGACACTTACGGTTTGTCCAAAAATATTTTTACGCCCTTGTGCAGACCATGCATCTGCCATCTCACCCATAGGTGAAGAAGGTGTAATAGGGTAAATAGCAGCAACATCACTTAAAGCATAAGCGACATGAGCTGCAGCAGTATTACCATCCATACTCTTCCAATTCATCTTTTTTTCATTTTTTTTGGTTGATTTTTCTTTTACCATTAATTCTGACATATATTTCTCGCCCCGATTAAATAGGTAATTAACCCGAATCAAAGGCTTATAAATAAATATTTGGTATTTCAAACTAAATATTAGTTAAAAAATTTGAAAAATATTCAATATTTTGAAATTTTATTTTTAACAGGAATTTTCTTTTTCGTTCTTGTTTTCTTTTTTTGTTTTAACCCATTTACCTTTTACTTTTTTCATTCCGTTTGTTGTGATAATATATCCTTTTCTTTTTCGTCTCCACTTAGCCCAACCAACAAGCAGTGAAGGTAATATTAGAATAGTTGTAAACAAGGAATACATGATTGTAATTGAAAGAATAACACCAAATTGCTGTTGAGGTGGAATTGGTGCAAAAGCAAGTATTCCAAATCCACATGCCGTTGTTAATGCAGCAATTAAAAGAGCGCCACCAGTATGAGATATTGTTTCACACATTGCTTTTTCAATATCACCTGTTTTATCAGCAACTAGTCTAAATCTTTCTGTCGCATGAATAGAATAGTCAATTCCAATTCCAATTGTAATGCTAGTTATTGTAATTGTTAATGCATTTAGAGTATATCCAATCACATACATAGTTCCAAGGATCCATATCATAGTTATACCAACAGGTATCAATGCAATAAGACCTAGCACAGGATTCTTATATGCAATTATTAACACTATCGCAGCAAGGATTGTTGATACAAAAGTAGAAAGGATTTGGCTTTCTGTTAGTGAATCTGTAATTGTAAGAGTTATCACATTTGTGCCAGTTACTTTTGCTGTAGCACTACCATAGTCAGAGATATCATTTTCAAGTTCGT
Source organism: uncultured Thermoplasmatales archaeon (assembly GCA_964518165.1). Lineage (GTDB taxonomy): Archaea > Thermoplasmatota > E2 > DHVEG-1 > DHVEG-1 > CAYZTD01. Next base: position 40,663 of record CAZFFN010000099.1, on the reverse strand, counting down.
TTTTTAGTACTTCTAATGTATCATCAAATTTTTGACTAGTTGGCTCTTCAACTTTGAATGATATATAGATTCTTATGACTGTAGCATCATATTTTCCTCTATCATTTTTATGTAAAACATTTTTAGTCCGAGCAGATATTTCACTCATCTGTATTTTTTGATAGTTAAAATCTTGAAGATTCTCAATGTTTAAGTCATTCATATTGAAATCATCAAAAATAGCCTCTTCTTTTCCATATAGATAGTCAAAAAGATTCTTTACATCATTATCCGTTTTTGGTATTCCTGTCACATTATCAATATTAAAGCTGGTTGCAATTGACTGATTATTCTTTATTGCATCCTGGATTACAGTGTATATACTAGTTGTTTTAAGAGTATCATCCGGGTTTTTTGCAATAAATGTATCATCTCTAAAATTGTAATGCGTGTTATAGATGCCTTTCAGTGTTTCTACTGTTGCAACATTTCCTTCTATTAATATGTATTCTTGAGTCTGGGTTGATGAAGGAAATTTATCACTTATTTCTTCGAATAAATCTATAGAAGGGGTATCTTTTGGTGCAAATTGCTGAATATCAAAACCAGTGTTAAGATTTACTGCGTTGAATGCAAGAAAAACAGATAAAATAATCATTATTATTAGTATTTTTTTGTTATGATGAAGTATTATTCTTGCTAATTTACTCATCACAAAACTTACATCAAATATTTTTAATTTTTTTGGCTTTATTGCTTTTTTATTTCTATCAAGTATATATCTAAAGGCAGGTAATATTGTAATAGCAGTTATAAAGGTATAAAAAACACCAAGCCCGAGTAATATTCCAAAATCTTTTATCGCTGGAACTGTTGCGGTGAAAAAAGACATAAAAGCAATAACTGTTGTAAGCATTGCAAGAAACATTGCACTGCCTATGTCTTTGACAGAGTTGATAATTGCTTCTGAAGATTTTTTACCTTTATCAAGTTCTACTCTATAATTGTGAAATAAATGAACTGCATAGTCAACACCTAGCCCCATTATTAGAGGTACCAATGCGACTTGCATGACACTGAAATCCATACCTAGTAAAACAAGTGTGCCAAAAAGCCAGATCGTTGCTATTAATAGTGCAACCATAGGTAGAATTACATAAGATATTTTTCTAAAATTTAGTAAAAGAATTATAAAAATGATGATGAATATTGTAGGGCCAATAAATTGATTTGCATCTGATGTAACCTCGTTTATCTCTGCAGTTATTACTCCATCTCCAGTTATTTTTATTTTAATAAAATCCTTTTCTTCGTCAATTTGATTTATGTTTTTAATTACATTTTTGTTAACTTCAATTATTCTTTCGTAACCTTTAGTTCTATTCAACTCTAGAAGAACCAAGCTGTACGTTGGTTTTTTATTTTTTTCATAATCTTCTGAAACAAAGCCTTTTATTCCAGTTTCTAGTTCATCAAAAAAATCTGGTCTAATAAATAATATCTTTCCTTCTGAATCTTTGTCTTGATATTTATCAAAGTCTTTCCAAGAATTTTCAATGTCTTTTAATGCTATTCTATCATCTAATGGAATGTCCTCATTTGAATAGTTGAAAAATTCATCAAAATCATCAAGTGAAACATCTTCATTGTTTGCTCTTTTTAATAATCTATTTGCAATATTTCCAAGTATTGGTCTTTTGGATAATCCTTCTATTTTTTGAAAAAGAAAACTTGAATTTACCTCTAGTCTTTTCCAAGGCATTATATTTGAACTTTGATAGTATCTTGTGCCTACTTCAAAATTACTTAGTTTTGCAGGTATTTGAAAGCTGCTAAGCTTTGTCGCTATTCCATATTTTCCAATTTCTTCTCTAGATACAGATATTCTTATTTCATTTGTTTCTCTATTTAGATTGATCTCGCCTGTTTCTAAAGGAATTGGAAAAGACATGTTTTGACCAGGTGGTTTCAACCATAAATACACACTTTTTTCATATGTGTTAAATAATTCTTCATTTCTAAAATTTTCAAATAGGTTTTTTATGTTTTTGAATAATCCATCTCCTAAAACCCACAGCGGATGTTTTGGTTCTATGTGTGCTGCTATTTTATAGTCAATATCGATATCTTCAAAAATTGGTAGTTCATTATCAAAATCAACATACCATTCGTAAACATTTATTGTACTAATCGGAATCTTTAATTCTGATTCTATTTCTGATAAATCATATACTTCAATGTTAAAAGTAACCTTTTCACTATTATATTCGGCGTTTCCATTTTTGATATCTATGCTATCAATGGATCTTCCCTTGAACAATCTTGGAAAAATTGAGTAATCAATTTCTTCATTCTCATCATCATTTTCAAAAAAAGTTATCTTTTTTGGTATCTTTTCAGATATAATATCATAAATTACAGTATCAATTTCTTCATTTGAACATTGTTCGATTGTTTTTCCGTATTCAACCTGGCATATTTGGTTTATAAATGTAATTATACTTACTGTACCGTTTACTTCTTTTGTGTCTTTAATACTTTTTTCAACAAAATATATTTCTCTTATTACTTCTGGAGAAAGAATACTTTCGGCTTTTTGTTTTTCTAAAAAAAGAAACATTGTCTGAATGTTTTTCCCAAAGTATTCAGTTACTCTATCGCTAGCTTTTATTACTTCTTCTTCAGGCATAAAATCCTCAAATTCTGTTTTCATTTCAATTTGAGGTAATAATGTTGACATACCTATGGTTATTATTAAAACTGTTATTACTACAAGCCAAGGTCTTTTTTCAATGAATTTTCCAAGATATTCAAGCATGTCAATCATTAAGTAAACTTAATATTTTTTTATTTGTAATTAAATCTTAATATATAATATTAGTTATATTTGTTTAACTTGTTATTTAAATTTACCCCCACTATAGATAAACATCAATGCATAAAGTACATCTTTTTAAAAACATAACTGTTAAATAATATTTGTTAATACCAGTCAGACAGGGTGAGAGGTTATTATGGACATTTCAATAATAGTTCCAATAGGTGGATTAATAGCTTTGTTTTTTGCAATTTATCTTTTCTATAGTGTCAAAAAGCAAAGTGCTGGAAACAAGAGAATGATTGAACTTAGTAATGCTATAAGAAAAGGTGCAATGGCTTTTTTAAATAGTGAATATAAAGTTTTGATAATTTTTGTAACAGTTGTTGCTTTGTTACTATATATTGCCTCATTTTTTGCAGTTACAACGATCCATTGGGGATCTAGTGTAGCTTTTATTATTGGAGCAATATTCTCAGCTGTTGCTGGAAACATTGGCATGCGCGTAGCTACAATGGCAAATGCAAGAACTGCTGAGGCAAGTAAAAATAAGCTGAGTAAAGGCTTATCTGTTGCATTTTCAAGTGGTGGAGTAATGGGTATGACCGTTGTAGGTCTTGGTGTTATTGGAGTATTCTTACTCTATCATATATTTAATAGCTTTTTTGGACTTACAGAATATAATACTACTAATGTACTATTCAGTTTTGGATTTGGTGCATCATCAATAGCATTATTTGCTCGTGTAGGTGGAGGTATTTATACAAAATCAGCAGATGTTGGTGCTGACTTAGTAGGAAAAGTGGAAGAAGGTATACCTGAAGATGATCCAAGGAATCCTGCTGTTATAGCTGACCAAGTTGGTGACAATGTTGGTGATGTAGCTGGAATGGGTGCAGATCTTTTCGAGTCTTATGTTGATTCAATTATTGCAACTATGGCACTTGCAGCAGTTTCAACTGGTTTTGCGATGAACAAATATGGCCCAGATGCAATACTACTTCCATTGATTATTGCCGGAATGGGTATTTTTGCATCAATTATTGGCACTCTGGTTGTCCTCTTTGGAGGCGGTAAAAACATATATGGTGCTCTTAGAAATTCATTATTTTTAGCTACTGGCCTTACTGCTGTTTTTGCAGGTATTGCAACATGGTACATACTCGGTGCTCTAGAACCTTTTTATGCTATTTTATGTGGTCTTATTGCAGGTATTGTAATCGGTCTAAGTACAGAATATTATACATCTGAAAAAAATAAACCTGCTCAGAGTATTTCTGAACAAGGTCAGACTGGGCCTGCAACAGTTATCATTCAAGGCCTTCAAGTTGGAATGATGAGTACAATCATCCCTGTTATTTCGGTTGTTATAGCTATGATTTTGGCATATAATTTTGCTGAATTTTACGGTGTAGCAATTTCTGCTGTTGGAATGCTATCTATTCTAGGTGTTTCTTTAGCAACAGATTGCTACGGTCCAGTTGCAGATAATGCACAAGGAATTTCAGAGATGGCTGAGATGGGTCCTGAAGTACGTGAAAGAACTGAGCAGCTTGATGCAGTTGGAAACACGACTGCTGCGATGGGCAAAGGTTTTGCAATAGGTTCAGCTGCGATTACATCTCTAGCTTTGATTTTTACATATATTTTGGTTGCTAGTGAAAGACTAGTTGAAAAAGGAAGCCTTGCAGCTGATGAATTATTAGATCTTTCACTTGGCGATCCAATGCTTGTGTCAGGAATTTTTATTGGTGCTATGCTTCCATTTGTGTTCACTGCTCTTACACTGGGTGCAGTAGGCAGGGCTGCAAATTCGATGGTTGAAGAAGTACGCCGTCAATTCAAAGAATTAGGACTATTAAAAAGTGATAAAAATAAACCTGATTATGAAGGCTGTGTAAAGATTAGTACCACTCAGGCTCTCAAAGAAATGGTAGTTCCAAGCGTTTTGGCTGTTGTTTCACCTATTTTTGTTGGTCTTATCCTAGGGCCAAAAGCTCTTGGAGGTCTTTTGATCGGCTCAATTTCCACTGGATTTTTATTAGCAATTTTTCTAGCTAACTCTGGCGGAGCATGGGATAATGCAAAAAAATATATTGAATCAGGTAAATTTGGAGGAAAAAATTCAGAGGCACATAGGGCTTCTGTCATTGGAGATACGGTAGGAGATCCATTTAAAGATACATCTGGTCCGTCATTAAACATTCTAATTAAATTGATGTCAATTGTGTCCTTGGTATTTATTCCAATAATCATTGCTCTAACCTAAACTTTAATTAGTAGTTTTAGATTCAAAAAGCATATAAAGAGTAAATATATTCCAAAGCGTTTATTAATTAGTGTAGAGAAGTGATATAAAATGTATTATGAAGTGAGACTTGAAGATACAGTTCGCATACCGCCAGCTAAATTTGGTGATGACTTAAATGAAGTTGTCACAAAGATTGTTCAAGAGACATTTGAAGGAACAATGAAGAAAAAATATGGTATAATCGTAATTGTTGATGAGATTGAACCTATTGGTAATGGAGTAGTAATCCATGGTGATGGAGCTATGTATCAAAGGGTAGCCTTTAATGCACTTACATATAAACCTGAACTTCAAGAGGTAATTGATGCAGTTGTTTGTGAAATTGTAGAGTTTGGTGCATTTTGTCATATAGGTCCTCTTGATGCACTTGTTCACATGAGCCAGATTATGAATGATTATGTTGAAGTTGATTCAGAAAATGAAGTAATAACTGGTAAAGAGAAAAAACAAGTACTTCAATCAGGTGATCCGGTAAGAGCAAGAATTGTTGCAGTAAGTCTAAATGAATTATCCTCTAGAGAAAGTAAAATAGGCCTTACTATGAGACAGCCCTCACTTGGTTCTCATAAATGGATTTATGAAGAAAAAGACGATAAAAACAAAAAAGAAAAAAAGAAATCAAAAAAAGGCAAAGATAAAGGAAAGGGTAAAAAATGAAGAAGAAACTAAGAGCATGTAAAACCTGTCATTTTTTAACTGAGAGTGATGTATGTCCGCATTGTTCTCTACCTACTTCTAAAAGATGGAGAGGATACCTGATAATTAGGGATCCAGAAAATTCACTAGTTGCTGAAAGAATGAATATCAAAAAACCTGGTAAATACGCTCTTAAAGTAATGTAAATTTTTTTGATTATGAAAGTTTTACCTGAAAGTCTACGTGATAAACTCAAGGAACCAATGGGTAAACTTGTAGGCGAAAAAGAACTTATTAAATTACTAAAAAAAGAAAAATACATTGTTTCAATCGGAGATAAAGTAACTTATACAATTTTAAAAAATAAGATAAAACCAATATTTTGTGTGGTTGACTATCATACAAGACGCGGGGAGTGCTCTGAAGAAATCATCAAAGAAATTAAGAATTTTGGAGAAAAAGTAGAAATTGTAAAAAACCCTCAAGGAACAATCTCTAATAGGTTAATAGATCTAATAAAAAAAGGATTTATGAACTTAAATAAGGGTTATATGAGAATTGAAGTTATTGGAGAAGAAGATTTAGCGTCTCTTCCAGCGATTTTTTATGCCCCAGCAGTCGTAACTATAATATATGGATTGCCAGATAAGGGGGTCTTAGTTGTAAGACCTACAAAGGAAAATAAAGAAAAAACAAAAGAAATACTAGATAAGATGTGAGAACTATGGAAATAAATATAGATTCCAAGAGAAATAATCCGCTTTTAAATAGAACCGAGGTTCATTTTACAATAATCCATGAAGGGGAAAAAACTCCTAATAGAGATCTTGTTAGAACTGAACTTGCGGATAAACTAAATTCTAAAAAAGAAAATATTATTGTAAATTATATAAACCCTGGTTTTGGTGTTTCAAAAAGTACAGGTTATGCAAAGGTTTATAGTTCACAAGAGAAAATAAAAGATCAAGAACGTAAGTTTATTCTTAAAAGAAATAAGATCGGTGAAACAAAAAAAGCTAAATCTGAAAAAGGTGAAAAATCTGAGGATAAAACTAGTGAAAAACCTAAACCGCCAAAAGAGGAAGCTAAATCTGAAGAAAAAACTGAAAAACCTAAAGAAGAATCTAGTGGAACTGAAGAGAAAAAAGAGAAAAAGTCTGAAGACTCAAAAAAGGATGAAAAGAAGGAATAATTATGAAAAAAAGAGAAGTTTTCAAAGTTGAAGGTGAAAACGTAAACCGTACTCGTAAGCACTGTCCAAAATGTGGACCTGGTGTTTTTTTAGCTGAACACAAAAATAGGACAAGCTGCGGTAAATGTGGTTATACAGAGTTTAAAACAGGTGGAAATAAAAAGGATAAAAATACTAAACCTGAAAATTCTGAGAAACCAAAAGAAGAAAATAAAAAATAACAAATAAACAGTCTTTTTTTATATTTTTGTTGAAAAATTTTTAATTATTTTTACATTTTGTTATAATTTTTTCTTTAAATCTGTTAAAATATTTTTATCTTTGTAATAATATCTATAGAAAAATATATATATGGTAGTTTATATTATTTAACTATACTTTGCGATTTATTTCGCATAACTGGTAGAGACACTCGGCTTTGCACTCTACCTTGCCAAATAAAATAAAGCAGAAGTAAATGAAAAGGAGGAAAACAAAAAAATGAAAAAAATATTAATCGCAGGACTTATAGCATTTTGTATGTTAGGAATAACAGGATTAGCAAGTGCCGGGACAACAGTTAACACAAGTTGGGATGGTTCTGGCGTTCTCGGTATTGATTTTAAAAGCGGAGACGATGCAAGAAGCAGATTTTGGACTGTTGGAAGTTCAGGATCATATAAGGCAACAGATTCCGACAACAACCCGTATAATTATGGTGTAGATAATACACGCGTACAGATACAGGCAGACGTTACAAACGGTGGTTATATAGAACACTTGTATAATAGAACAGATAGCAAAACAAGCATGTATGGACCAGCAGGGCAATCAAGTTATAGTTCTATAAATACTAATGATACTGCTAGTTTTGCTATGAACATAGGCAGTAACTATGCAAGTATGGGTATCAGCAACTATGGTTTTCAGAACAACAATCAATATACAGCAACAGGATCCCATGTTATGACACATCAGATTTCTACAGGAACTGGTATGGGTGCAGGTTGGCTTATAAATGCTAATGGCTCTTCTTCTGTATCTCAGATGCAAGACGGAGCAAGTGCTAGTGGTTTCAGATTTGGAGAAGGAAGTTGTTACACAAATGCAAATGTCAACATTGTTGGTTCAGGAACATACAATCTTAATGCATATGCACCTAATCAGATAAAAACTGATACAGGTATAACTACTGACGGCAGTCTATCTATAGGTGCAAATTTTAACAGTGGTTTCAGTTTCGGTAATTTTGCATTATCAGGAAACTAAACATAAAATATTGAGGAATATTTCCTCTAGTTTTTTTATTTTTTTCTAATTTTCTTATCACTTTAAATTAAAATTCAAAAGTTTAAATATTAATAAAAATATTTATATATTAGTAAGTATATAATTATACAAACTAAAAAATAAAAAGTGATTTAAAATGAAGATAACAAAAATATTTGTTACATTAATGATCTTAACCTCTCTATTCATGGTAAGTACTATTAGTGCTGAAGAAAATAATAAGGAAACAAAAGTAGAAGTATATGTACTAACAGATGAAAACCTTACAGCCTTTTTTAATGGTACATCTACAAATGGTGATGTAAGCTACTTTATAGATGGAATAGAAGTACAAAATGAATTTATGAGCATTTGGAACCTATTAAATAAACTTTCATCAAAAATAAGTAATAATCGTGGTTTAGCAAATTTAGCATATACAATTGCAGATAATGCATATGGTCATGCTAATCAAAATGAAGAAAAATTAAATCAACATAACAGTACTTTAAACAATCATGCTCATACTCTTGCATTTCATTATGATGCTATTAATGATACATATAATAAATTGTACGTTCTTAGAGACGAAGTAGTTTCTTTTGAAAATCACTACCTTGCGTTTGAAAATCAAACAAATAATACATTAAACGCTCAAGAAGATCAAATAACTTCTTTAAAAGCTGAAATTAATGATCTAAATGGTCTTATAACACTATTAACCTATAGCGGTATAGGTCTTGTTATATTGGGTGTTGGAATATATCTATTCAATAGAAAATATCCGATAGGGAACATGTTTAAAAACAAAAAACCAGTAATATCAAAATCTAAACAATATAAAATTTTAGATTACACCGAAAAGCCAAAGAGGACTTTGAGATATATTATTACTCATATCAGAAGAAACAAAGAAAAATCACCACTAAAATTTTTGTTTTCATTTTTTATAATAAAAAAATAAAAAAAATTTATTTTTTTTTCTAAATATCAAACAATTTTTCAAGGCCTTCTAGATCTGGATTTTCAACTCCGCACTTTTGAACTGAAAACATTTTATCAAGAAGATGCAGCTCTTTAATGAATCCTTCAAACTCTTTAGATAGGCTTTCACTAAATCTTTTTGCGTCTTTGATACCTTCGCATTCAAAACAAATAATCCAATCGAATACTCCATTTGTATAGATGCTGCTAACTATTTTTACGCCGATTGCATCTGCTTTTTGTTCCATTTTTCTTTTTGTAATTGAATCGAGCATCTTCTTTGTAATTGGTTGGTTTGTCCTTTTGATAAGCAGTATATAACTTTTCTTTTCCAGTTTCTCTTCGTTTATAACTGCGGTGTATCCCCAGATTGTATCATTTTTTTCTAGATTTTTAATTATTCGCCATACTTTTTGCCTTGAAAATTTACATGTTTTTGCGATTTCGTTTATGCTTTTATTAGAGTTTTTTAAAAGTTCTCTAATTATCTTTTTTTCGTCCTTTTTAATCTGTTTTTTACTGTTTTTTGCCATATTAACGCAACATAATGTAAAAGCATTATAAAAACTCTTTGCTTTTGAGAAACATTTGTAATAAAAAAAGATTTATAAAGAAGAAATGTTGCATTTAAAAAGGGTGGTTTTTCGGAAAAAAATTTAGTACTAATTTTTAATTTATAGCGTCTGAAAGCAAATTTAGTATATAAAAGTTACATAAAAAACCAAATTTTAAAACAAAAATAATGTATTACATTAATTGTTCTAAAAAATTTACTTTTGGTTTTTTTAAATGCTTACAACTAATTAGTAATACTTAAATAAATATAATTTATATTGTAGTCGTACTCTAACTATTAAAAGTTTTTAGATTCAGAAAGGAATGGAATATCTGTGAAAAGGGATGGGATACAGATGAAATCATTTAGATTAAAATATCGATACATTATTGTATTTGTTATTTTTATACTTTTGATTTCAAATTATTCTTTTGGTTTATCCTTAACAAAACAAAAAAATGATATAGAAATAGAATTAGAATTTAATTTCGACAAACCATCTATTTCTACAAAAAAGATAAAAAATCAAAACTTTACCTTTATTGATATAAAAGATTGTATATCAAGTGCAAAAATAGGGGAACCTGTTCTTCCATTTTATCCAGCAAAAATTCTTGTTCCTTTAGGATATAAAATTGAAAATATCAAAATTTTAAACCAAGAATTCGAAAAAATATCTTGTAATTTAAAAAATAATCCTATTGCCCCTCAACAAGAAATATTTCCACTAAGCCTTAGTAAAAAAACAAATTCCCTACATATTAAAAATTCAGTTTATCAATCTAGCGAACCTGTCTTTAAATCCGCTTTTTCTAAGAGATTAAACGGTTATTGTAGAGGTTATAAAATTTGCACAGTGAATCTATACCCAATTCAATATTATCCAAGTAAAGGTGAATTATTATATTCAAATAAAATTAATGTTAAGATTGAATTTGAAACAGATAATATTATTCAAAATAACTTTATTCGAAATAACAAAAAAGATGAAAACTTTATAAGAAATCTTGTAGAAAATCCTGAAACAATTGATACTTATAATATAAATCAAAACACTAAAATTTTTGATACAAATAACTATGTTAACAGTTTATGTAACTCAATTGATACTTATGAATACGTAATTATTACAAATAACTCATTGAGCAATAGCCAAGGGTACTCCTATAATCTAGATGATTTAAAATCACATAGAGAAAATCAAAGTGGTCTAAATGCCACAATTGTAACTGTTGAAGAAATAGATTCATGTAGTTCTTACTGGAATGATTCAAGTGTTTTTAATGATTCACAAGCACACATTAGAGAATTTTGTAAGGATGCTTACCTGAATTGGAATACAGAATATATTGTAATATTTGGTGACTGGGATTCAAACAATTCACATCAAATAGTTCCATATAGATCATTTAAAGATGTTTATGAAACTTATCCAATAAAAACAATGGCTTCAGATATGTATTACAGTCATTTAGATACAGACTGGTGCTATGATGCAGAAGCAGGAGTGTGGGGTGGAGGAAAAGATGGTACAAATGATCTTTTAGGTGAACTAGCTGTTGGAAGGATAGTTTGTTCAAATGCTGAAGAATTATCAAATTCAATATATAAAATAATAAATTATGATACAAACTTAACCTATCAAAACGAGTGGCTGAGAAATGTTTCTTTTTTTGGTGGAGAGTTAGGATGGTCATCTACATCAAAAGAATACATGGAAGAATTAAGACTTGGAACAGATACTCATAGGACTTTTGCTGGCTTTGAAGAATGGAACAACAATAAAACAAGCCAACAGTTTGATACATCTGAAAGAATCTATTACGCTGATTACGGTGGCGGATACGAAAGTTTATTTTCTGATTCAATAGAAGATGATGCATCCTCAATAATTAATCATTTAGGTCATACTGATGTAACTTCGCCTTTAGAACTAACAAATTGGAATTCAAGATATAATACAAAGCCTTTTTTTGCATTTTCACAAGGATGTCTTGCCGGAAGATTTCACGACAGTCAAAAATCAGGATGTGAACTTTTAATTTGTGATAACAAGAATAGACATGCCTTTGGACTAGTTTTAAACACAGGTTATGGTTATGGATCAGGTATAAATACTGATGGACCAAGTCAATATATAAACGCATATTTTTGGGATTATTTTTTCAATAATACAAAAGATAATCAAGAAGAATGGCAAATTGGAAAAGCAATGCTTTATGCACAAGATAAGATGGCGTCAATGATCGATTCTCCTTCTCATGCCTGGTGCTATGCATGGTATAGTGCAAATCTATTTGGCGATCCAGCTCAGACTCTAAGATTAAATAATACAAATGATCCAGTTCAGATAGATTCAGAAGATCCATCAAATAGCTCTTTAAATGTTGATATAAATATTGAAAATCTCAGCTGCAGAATTTATGATACAAATTCAGATACAATAAATTGGAGTATAGATACTTCTCCATATGTTGGGAATAATTCTGAAATAGAATCCTCTGGCGGAATTAAAACAAGTAACATAAGTAATCTATCTTTTTCAACTACATATCAATGGTTTGTTAATGCAACAGATGGTTTAAGCTATACAAATCACACATATTTTTTTACAACTAGACCTAAATATATACCTAATAAACCAGAAGATTTTCAGATAGTTAATGTTAGTAAAAACCATATAAATATAACTTGGAATAAAACAAATAGAACAGACAATGTATTAATTGAATACCACCCCCATAATGAAACATGGGATAGAGGACAAGGAATCAAAATTTATAATGATACAGATACTTTTTATCTCCACCGTAATCTGACAATTAACTCAACATATTATTACCAGGCATACAGCTGGAATAACACAGATTCTTGTTTCAGCAATAACAGTACTTTAATAAATGCTACAACTTACGATAATCAAGCACCAATATTTTCAAATATAAATCCTGAAAACAATTCACAAAATATTGATATAAATATTGATGCAGTAAGGATAAATATTGAAGATCCTGATGATAATCTATTTAACTACACTATAGAAGGAAATTATCTATCAAATATACAAGAAAACAATTCAGAGGCTGGATTAAAACAAGCAGATGTTAACAATAGCCTAGATTACAATACGACTTACGTATGGTATGTTAATGCAACTGACAATAATATTTGGAAAAATAAAACTTATTCTTTTAAAACAAGAAATCAATTCGTTCCAAATAAAGCAAAAAACTTTACGGCTATTTCAATCAATAGGACATCAATTAATCTAACCTGGGATGAAGACCTAAACAATATAAGCTATGTAGAATTTAATAATATTAGCAATTGGAATAGAGGACAAGGAGAAATAATATATAATGAAACAGGGTCAAATATAAAGCATAATGACCTAGAATTTAATACAAAATATTATTACCAGATATGGTTTTACAATCTAACACAAAATACCTGGAGTCTAAATTGTAATACATCAAATGCTACAACATTTCCAAATAGCAACCCTAATATAATTCTAATTAATCCAGCGAATAATTCAAATGACGTATCAATAGACTTATCAAAAATCAATTTTAGGATTAACGATTCGGATGAAGATAGTTTAAACTGGACTCTAGAGACATCTATCTATATTGGTAATAACTCGGAATTAAATGATCATTGCGGGATAAAAAATTGTATTATATCAGATCTTTCTTATTCAACAACATATACTATCTATGTCAACGTCACAGATGGGTATGATAATAAAAATAAAACATTTTATTTTACAACAGAATCAAGACCAAGGTCGAATAATAATCCCTCTTATAGTTATAATCCATCATATGAAACAAAAAACAAAAATCCAGTAGCTAAAATAAATGGTCCATATAAAGGATATATCAATCAAGAAATTGTTTTTGATTCATCTAAAAGCTATGATCCTGATCAAGATGAATTAATCTACAACTGGGATTTTGGGGATAATTCAACTGGTGAAGGAAAAAATCCAAAACATATCTATAAAAAAGAAGGAAACTTTAGTGTTTTATTGACTATTATAGATTCAGAAAATAATATTGATACAGATCAATCATATATTTTAATAGAAAAAAAACAAATTGAAAACAAAACTATTAATCAAACAAATGATAATGAGGAAAAAGAAGATAAAACTTCAAAAAATAATGATTTATCAGAAATAATTGAGGAAAAAATTTCTTCAGAGAAAAGCATTGGAAATGATACATTATTAGTCAACATCAATAAAGAAAATTATTATTTAATAGACATAGATGACGACGGTTCATTTGATCTTTTTTATAGTACAAAAAATAAGAATTACACAAATGTAAGCTATTATAATGATGAGATAATTTTGATAGATATTGATGGAAACAATAAATGGGATTATACATATGAAATAAAAACAAATTCTCTATTTCTCTATCATACTATAACAAAAAATGCTGATGAAAAATCAAATTCTTTTGAAATGTTCATTCCAATTTTTATAGTTTTAACCATATTGATAGTTGTTTTTATTATCATCAAAAGAGTTTTACCATCAGAAGCAAATAAAATCAAAGAAAAAAATCTATCAGATTATAATAGTTTTTATGAGTATAAGAAAAAAGATCTTTTCAATAACTCTAGAAATTTTGATAAACTTTTTAGTTCTTCAAAAAATAATTTGGAAAAAAGCAGTAATGTAATACAAGCAAATATTCAACTTCCAGAAAAAATCTACAGGGAAATTTCTAAAGATAATTTACTTGAAGATATGAATTATAATGCTGAAACCGATTTGAATAATATAGAATATTATAGATCCATTGCTGATCAAAGTAAATATAACAAAAATTTTTATGACAAACATATACTTATTGATAAAAAAATTGATAAAAAGAAAAAGCAAAATTAAATAATATCCTTTATTTATTTCAAATCTGTATGTCAAAAGAAAATAACTCGATTCATCGAGAAAAATTATTTACATATATCTCAATTATTTTAGTTATTATCATAGTTGTTCTAAGTGGTTTATATCTTTTTTTAACAATAGGAGATGCTGGTTCTAATACTGTTTCAATTGCTAAAGAATATAAAAATATCACTTCTACAAAGGCATTTGAGATTTATAACGATTATATAAATGACGAATACAATAATAATCTTACGATCATCGATTCTAGAAATGTATATTATAGTTGTGGATCATGTGCTAAAAGTAACTATGATGTAAGCCACATTCCTGGCGCAATATTAGAAAATTATCCTAAAGCCCAAGAATACTATAACACAACAAGCGATTTTATAATATATACTCATAATGGGCAGGAATATGGCTCCCGGGATTTTTGCCAAGGATTAGTAGGACATGTCCGTGGAAATATCTATTTTATCGAAGATGGATATACAGCCTGGGTTGAAGCAGGATATCCAACAGAATCAAGTTAAACTCTCCCGTTTCTTAATTAAAAATTTTTTTTAGATTTTAAAAATTTAAGGAAGCCTGGAAAAAAGAAGGAATGGGATGGGATGCGCCCATAAAGACCTTTATAATCCAGACTCCCCCATTAGATATAATAGAAAAATCTTATTTAAATAGTTATTGCATGGTTCTTTCTTACAATTCAATGTTACTTGAGTATTTATTAATTATTTTTTTGTAGGAAAACACATCTCCCGTTGAATATAATACAAGTGTGTCACTATTAAACATGTCTATTTCATCAGAGGTAAGTAAAATAACTACCGCAGTAATTCCTTTAGTATATCCATAGTAATGTACATCAAAACCTTTTATATCCTTTACACCGCTGTATTTTAGTTTATAACCTTCATTTAATAATTCGTCTTTATAGTTCTCTGATATAACCCTAATGTTTTCATCTGACTCGTAAAGTTTGTGTTTTATATCTCGAATTTCTGGTACAGATTCAGTTATAGGATATGTTTTTTCTATCATGGAATAATCAATTTCACTGATATGGCCACTTGGTTCTTTTATTTGTAAAAATGCGCGAACTGGCATATATCCTGTATTAAGTGTTGTAAATAGAAATGTAGATATTATCAAAAAGGTAACGAAAATTCCAATATAATATCTAGGTTTTTTACCCTTTTTCTTTTTTACTTGTTTTTTTACAGTGTGATTTGTGTTTCTTAGCGATCTAACCTGTTTTCTATCAATATGATTCTCTCTTCTTGGGTAACTTCTTTGATTATTTTCCTTATTTTTTAAATAAATTATCTCCACATTAGGCAATTTTATTCGCCAATTATATATTAATACTTCATAATATTTAAACTTTTGTTAACAAATCTTGTCTTTTTGCCTAAAATTTAGTCTTCATCAAAATTATAACATCCAAAAAGCTTGTTTGAAGGAACATGCCTTAATGCTAAATTTCCCCTACAATTCTCAATTTCATCTCCCTCTTCGATGACACCATCAGGAAGATTTGCATTGCCTGAACATACTTCATGATCGTTCCACATAATGTTTTCTTCATAGATTTTTTGAACCTTCAAGGTATTTGTGCTTTTATCCATAGAAAAAACAATCGGCGGTTTATGAGATTCAGTCATTTCGTTTTCTTTTTTATCAAATCGACCTAGTAAAATAAGAGCTAAAAACAAACTAAATAACCCCATTATAAAAAACTGAATATGGTACATCCAAATCGCAAGAATCCAGCTTACAATCCATACAATACCGAGAATTTTTTCGGTTGATGGAATCTTCTCAATAATCCCCTCCAAATCCATACAAAAAGTAAAACAAGTTTCAACTATTTAACTTTATTTTTTTGTAGTTAAATAATTATAAAACTAATAAATATCGCCTATAAGGGAAAATTATGAAAAAGGCAACATTTGGTGCAGGATGTTTTTGGGGTGTAGAATCCTCTTTTACGAAACTAAAAGGAGTAGTAAATACCAAAGTAGGGTATATGGGTGGACATGTAGAAAATCCATCTTATGAGCAGGTTTGTACAGATAAAACAGGGCACGTTGAAGTAGTTCAACTTGAATACGATCCAGAATTGATCTCTTATGATGAATTACTTGAAAATTTCTGGAATATCCATGATCCTACGCAAAAAAATAGACAGGGTCCAGATAAGGGAACTCAGTATAAATCAATAATTTTTTATCATGATGGTGAACAAAAAAGAATCGCAGAAAAATCTAAAGAGAAACTAAATAAATCTAAAAAATATAGAAAAGAAATTCAGACTGAGATAAAGCCCGCTGAAGATTTCTGGGTTGCTGAAGATTATCATCAAAAATATTTTCAAAAAAATCCGGGTTTTGGTTGTAAAATTTAAATAAGTAATGTTTTTGGATCTGTAGTCTAGCTTGGATAGGACAGAGGCTTCCGGAGCCTCTAACCCGGGTTCGAATCCCGGCAGATCCGTACTTTTTTCCTTAGAGATTAAGAAACAGAGTTGTTTTAGTTATTCTGTTTTTTCTTCCTTAAAAACTAGAGCAAAAATATAGAAAAACTGGTATGAAACCCAACCATAAAATAATGGACAGATGTCTAGACTGTACTACTTTAAAAAAATCTGGAAAACTACTTGGCATTTCTAAAAGAGGAAATTTTGCAATTAAAAATGAAGATGAAACAAGTGTTTTAATGGATTGAAAGATTTATCCTGTTTTATAACTTAAACAAAAAATATGGTATTAATGTATCATATATATGATAATAAATCACATCATTAGTAAGTATTAAGTTCTTCATCATCCTGAGAATGCATACCAATTGCTATAAGATATCCTTTAGCTCTCTCTGTATATTTGTATTGATATACTTTTTCCCAGAATCTCTTAGAATGATTAGCATGAATAAGATGAGCAAGTTCATGTATAATGACATAATCTTGTACCCATTGAGGCATATCAACGACACGATCTGAGAGTCTTATTCTTTTTTGGTATGGAGAGCAGCTACCAACCCTTTTTCTTTGATTACTAACATATTTTATCTCAAAATCTAAATTACCATCGAAGTATTTCTTATTAAGCTGTTGTGCGCGATTATAAAGAGAGTCATTAGTGTTTAATTTCTTAAGTCGTTTCTTTTTTTCAAATCGTTTTGTCATGTGCTTAATCCATTTTTTTTCCTCTGATCTAGTCAAACTATCAGGCATATATATCCAGATTTCATCTTTCACCATTTTTGCTTGAATAGTCTTTTTCCTTTTTGAACTCCTGATTATCTTTATATTATTCTGATTCATTTTAAAAAAGACGAATATGTATCAAAGTTATAATTTTTTTGTGAAAATTGAATATTATTAGTAAAAATATTAGAATTAAAACAACCGATAAAGATAAATCGTTTTTAATATATATCATATAAAAATAAACGGAGGTTTTACATATTTATGGATGATGATCCAAAATTTATAAAGAGCGGATATTTTTCTGATGATGGAAAAGAAATAGATCCATTAACTGTTCCCTTACCTGCATTGTGTATGTCATGCTTGAATTATAATGATGCAAAAGAAGAGGCGCCATGTTTAATCAATCGGATGGATCAAATGGAAGAGATGAGTAACGGAGAAAGATTCCTTTGTTTTGCATATGAACCAAAAGATCCTTTGATAGATAAAGATAAGGTTCTACGTGAAATGGAAGAGTACTGGGACAAAAAAAATGAGGAATACTTGCAAAAGAGAAAAAATCAGAAATAAAAAATCCTCCTAAGTATATCTACTGTTGATTTGTTTAACTGCCCGGCAGATCCGTAAGTTTATGATGAAATATCTTTTATTATTACAATATCTGCCTTTTTTCCATTAATAAAACCTGGTTTAATCTCAATTTTTACAGTCAATTTTTTATTATCCTTTGTTAAAAAAACAGTTTCAAAAGATGAAACAGGCTCATGTTTTAATTTATTAAAATAAAAAGCTTCAAGGCCAGATAAGCCTTCAAATGAGATAAAATCTATTAGATTTTTATTAATGATTTCATTTTCTTCATAACCTAAAAACTCTTTGAATGGTTTATTAATATCTTTTAAAACTCCCTTTTTAATCACCGCAGCAGATTCCTTGATTTCCTCGAGCATATTTTTAGATTTTTGTAATTTTAAATCCGGGGAAGAGTCTTTTTCTGTTTTTTCTTCTACAGTGCTTTCTACATCTTCAGTTTTATCTTTTCCATTCTTAAGTTTTCTTAACTTATCATCAAGTTTTTCAAGTTTTTTATCAATATCTTTATCAAAAATATTTGAATCATCAAATGAATCTTCATCGTAATCAACATCTTTGAAATCAATATCGGATGAAGTTGGTTTTATTTCTTTTTCTGAAAAAGCATGTTTACTTACATTTTCTACATTATCCCACTTTTTAAGTTTTGAAGGTTTCATTACCTTTTTTAATTCAGGTGTTTTATAGCTACTTTTCTTTTTTATATCTAAATTTTTGACTTGGGCAAATAGAGTTTCCAGTGGATGAAACGCGGATGTCTTAGGTTTAGCATAAACAGGTTTTTCAAATGTTATTTCTTTTTTTACAGGAATTGATGTAGGTGTTTTTTCAATATCTTCAAATTCAAGAATATATCTGTTATCAATTATCATTACAAAAAGTAAACACAGAAAGATGAGAAGATTTGGGAGAACTGCTAAAGTAAATGAACTAGTAGTAAGGCTTATACCTGTTCCAGAAAGTAAAAATAAGGTTGGAAGAAAAGATATTCTAATGTTTTTATGAGTTGGATTAAGATGAAGAAATAGATCGAATAAAACTATAGAATAAGATAAAAACAATAGCTGTAAATTGTTAAAACCTGAGAGAAGATAGAAAGGTGTTAAATTAAATATGAACTCTGGTTCATAAAAACCATTAAAAAGAAAAATAAAAATAAATTTTACAGTAAGAAAAAAAGTAAGAAACATAAAAAAGTTGCATGGAAAACACCAGGGAAAAATTCTTTTATCATTTTTCATAGGCATACTTTCTTTTATTTAAAATATATTTTTTTCTAAAGCAAAGCGCTGCACCAAAAAGACCTGCAATTAATGCTAATAAATTTGATAGATAAGGAGGAACAAAAAACGTCATCTCGCCATTAAACCATGGTACAATAATTATGTCTTCATTTCTATAACTATCATCAGGTGATGCTTCAAAAGGATAATAATCGATTTCAGAGACCGCTTGATCTCCTGCGCGGTCTTCAACAACTACTTTCAAACGACTGAACCAGGTTGTTTTAAACACAAATAATAATTCTATATCGCATCTTTCATCAATAGTTACTCTTTTATTAGAACTTTCAAAAGAACATTTTTCTTTTAATAACAAATCCTTGCTTTTTTTTTCATTAAACAAATTAACTTTTTCATAGCTATCTTTTGAATTATACTGCTGATAAACAAATTCTGCAAAAGCATCATCTGTATTCTTATCTTCAAGTATCACACTAATCTTTAGAATATCGCCCCATGAGTTATAATCAGAAACAATGAGATAAACACGGATTGTATCCTCGCGCTGTACTATACGTAATTTGCCATATTTGGGTGGAACATTAACTACACCTACACCAGCGTTACTGGCTTTAGTACTATCAAAAAACACAGTAATCAATAAAAATAAAACGATAAAAAATAGTGGTAAAAATCTTTTTTTTACCATTAAATGATTTTACCTCCTTTTGTTTCTTAACTGAGAGACGATCATATAACCTAAAGCCATAAAAATTGAAACAACTACAATCATTGTCACAAGACTATTTGACCCAAAGCCAGATTCACTTTTCACACTATTTATTTCATTATCTCCTTTGCTTGAAAGAGGATTTACTTCAACATGGGTTTTGTAGGTTTTACTTCTGCCGTCTAGTGATTCTACATTATAGTTTATATTAGCACTTTTTCTTTCTCTTATGGCTTCAACTCTAACTGTTATCTTTTCTTCAGAAGAAGATGTAGAATGTATATCTATTGGAACCGTTGTTTCTTTTCCATTTCTTAAAATCTTTAAAATCTTGACATTGTCAGTATTATCAGAAGAGATATCAAGTTTTAATCTTCCATCTCCTGATATATATGTATTAATATCTCTTATATCTCCTTCATCCATATTGATATTTTTTTCATATTGAAAAGAAAGACCAATACCAAACAAGTTCTCCACAAGTTCATGTTTGCTGTGCCCTACAAAAACCCTTAAATCTGGGGCATTTACAGCTATAGCAGTTTTAAGAAAGACAAAGGCATCACTATCATCGATAATTAAGTCAACAGGTACCTTACCAATTCCTTCACCTTGATCTGTAATTAATTGAGGTTGCCAAGAATTTGAATAAAGTGACATATGGTAATCAGCACTATTTCCCTGAGTGATTCTTTCTGTAAAACTTGTAAATTCTATTAAAAAATTTAGATTTGGATAAGAAACAGAGATATCAAGCGGAACATTTCCAGTATTTTTCAAAGTAAAAAAATCATTACCCTGTGCAGTCATCTCAGTAAAAGGATCAACATAAAAATAAATCACATCACCATGGCTGTGAGCAATAGCTTTAGTTGGTTTTTCCAAATAAAAATATTCGGAATGTATTTTTTTGCTATTTTCATATATCTCAATTTTCCATTCTTCCTTATAAAATGGTGTATTTGGTAATGTATCTGAAATTCCTATACAAAAGTTATACACGCCATCTGATTTTTTGCATCTGTCAAGGTTAGTATAATTTGAACTGTTGTAGTTTGTTACATTTTTCCAAGGATTGTTGCTGTTATGTTCATATCTCCATTCATAATAGCTAGAAATATTTTTTTCTTGAGGTTCAATATCTCCTTTAAATACAACTACCCTGATATTTCTAGGGGAATCTGATTTCATATCAATCTTTAAATTATTCCACATGCCTGCTACTAGAACAGATTTTTCTTCATGCACTCTTGGTTCAGAGCCGACTACATTAATTTCGATATCAATATTTTCATCTGCTGATGATACAGGTGAAAATATGACACTTGCTAAAAATAGAGCTAATAATAGAAATACTACTATGTGTTTCTTCATCCCATCACCTCTTGTTATATTATTAATTTTTTAGAGTTACCCAACTAGTAATAACTATCAAAAATAAGGTATTAAAGTTTTTCCTTATAAATAATTAATATATTTAATTTTTTATAAAGAATTTATGTTTACCTATGTGTCCTTATGTGGTAATATATCGTAGATGTATACCGTCCGGGTTCTTGACCTATAGGTATAAAACATCTATACTCTACGTCCCCGGTTGATTTGTTTGTTCCATTTGATTCTGCTGGTTGATAGATTGGCATTCCATCTATGCCTCCGCCATATAAATATACGGGATTACTTCCAAATCCTTTACTGAAATTCTCAAATGTTGTCCTGTTTCCTCCTCTAAGTGAAACACTTTCATTAGATATTGTATAGGATGGGTTATTGATATGAACTAAATCTGAAAGATTAGTTGATAAGGTGTAGTTACCGTTGGATCTAGTTAAGATAGTTACATTTCCACTTCCGTCTTTATCTGTTGCAGAATAATATTGATCGGTTGGTTCGCCAGATATTAAAGGGTTTCCGGCACTTATTATTTCAGAATAGGAATAAACTCCAAATTCATCTGAGACCCAACCTGTTTTTGGTATATTGGAATTATTTTTTCCGCTGTCTGTCACGGTTATATTAAAATTCCAGGAATAAAGATTGTTTAAATATGATTGGTTTGTACATATTATATTCCCTCTTGTAGTGTCCCATCCACTATCAGGTCCGGGTGCATAACGGAATTGGTAGCTTGGAATAAATTCTATTGAAATATTTCTTGATTCTGCAAATGCCCATTCGGTAAATTCATTAACTACAACACGTTCATTGCAGTTAAGGCCTAGGCTTGTTTCGTTTTTAGACCAAATAAGAGAGTAATTTGCATTTCCAGTGGTGTTTTCGTATTGTAAGAATAAATTAAAATTCCCGCCTTCTGTTTGGTTGTAATAGCTACTTTCATCTCCTTGATCATACCATGAAGTTATGTTTATGTATTCAATATCGTCCCAACCTTGATAACTAGTTATATTTATAATAAATCTATATTTTGCGCTGTTATTAACATCGATCTGTTGATTTATTCTTGATTCCCAACCATTTGAATGATCCCAATATTGAAAATCATACCAAACAATTTGGGGCCGTAATGCAACTACTGAAACAGTTAGTTCGCTTGTGTTATGCCATGCTTCTGGAATATCTCCATTGCTTCCTTCTCCAGGGATGAAAAATTTTGGTAAAAGAGGAAAGTTACATAATAAACTGAATAAAATCATAATACTAATCAAGATAGGTAGTTTCTTTCTTCCTAAATCTTTTTTTACTTCCACTTTTTGCCCTTCCTTTCATTTACCATGACATTACTTTACACGCTAAATGTTCTCTATTTACAATATAAAAGGGTATGGCGGTGAAAGTTCAAATTGAAAAAAGATCAAAATGACAGAATGACACTTTTGTAGAATTAAAATTTGATAATAGTTTATTTATGTAGAAATTAAAAATCAAAAATGTAGAAAAAGTAAGTTATATGGAAAAAATATGATAGAAAAAAATATTAAAAAAAGAAGTAAAGTAAATCACTGATGTGTCTGAGTCCTTAGATGATAATAGACATGTGTAGTGTATTTACCAGCCTGCTGACCTAAGGGTATCTCACAATTAAACTCAACGTAATGACTTATATCATTTTGGCTGTTGAAATTAGCACTTCCGTAACTATTTGGATAAAGTTCAGGTAAACCATCATCACCTGCCTCACCTGTATCCTTCCAAGTACCATTTACTTCAGCAAGTTCATAACTTGATATAGTGCCATCTCCACTGCCTTCACCATACAAGAATATTACACTTTGCCCATTATCGGTAAAGTTATCTGCAGAGGTACGTGTACCTCCTCTTATAAAAATAGTTTTATTGTCTAATGTAATGCTATTATCTGCTACATGATGAAGATCAGATACATTAACAGTCATACTGTAATTACCATTGCTCCTCGTTCTAACACTTACATTCTGAGAGCCACTGCCATCTAAATCATTAAAATGGCTTGAACTATTGGTAGAATATCGGTCACCAGGAGCACCTTCAATTACGGCATCACCCGCAGAACATATTTCAGTATAAGGATAAATTCCAAACTCATCATTTATCCATGATGCATACCTATCTTCATCAAATCGTTCACCCCGGTTTTCCACAGTTAAATTAAAATTCCATGACCATGTATTATTAAAGGATTCCCAACAGTATGTCTCTGAGTTATATCCCTCTCCACTAGCTACACCTCCAACATTACTAACAGTGTCATTTTCCCATGTTTGAGCTTGACCAGGTCCTGGGGCATAACGGAATTGATAACCTGGTTTAAAAACAAAAGATAGATTATGCGTCTCAGTGGCATCAATCCCTAGAACATCTGTAACGTTATATTCAAGGAATCCTCCTTTAGTAACTTCTGTATTGTTAGAAGGATATAATATGCTATAATTGGCAGTACCCGTTGTATTTTCATATTGGAGATAAAAATTACGATTGGCACCCATATTACTTGAGTCGTTATAGTCACCACCACTTTCCAAGGTTCCATTATCATGCCAACAAGTTATATTTATATATTCGATATTATCCCACCCTTGATCACTACTGACGTTAACTATAAACCTATACCATGTTTCATTATCTGTCTCAGTCAAATTATTACGCTTTGAAACCCAAGTTTGAGAACCTAAAGCTGGAGGACTTTCTCCAGTATACGAAGTACACTTCTGAAAATCATACCATAAAATACGAGGATATTTACTTTCAATTGTCACATTTAACCAGCTACTATTATGCCATGAACTTTCGTTATTGGTATGTTGGCTGTCAGCTGAACTAAAAAACACCATTTTATCAAATATTGGATTGTCATATGACATATTTGAGAAAACAACTAATACAAGCAGACTAATAAAGACTACTGAAGTTAACTTTTTTTTAATTTGCATATCACTTTTCACATCCCATCTTTAATCAAAGTATGGTTCCAAACATACTTTATTAATTATTAAGATAACTAAAATCCTTAAATAATTTGTTTGCATGTAATAGTGCATGTGATTATGCAGGTGTATCTGTGTATTTAATTGGTTTTTTGAGTTACTTTTGTTGCCATTCTTGAAGTATATTTTCCGCTGTATGTTCCTATTGGAACACCTACTTTAAATTGTATTTGTACAGTTTGGGAATTATTTTCTGTTTGAAAAATTCCAGAATCATTTAATACCTCAATTTTGTATTTTTCTCCAGTTCCATTAAATTTTTTATCTTCAAATATATCATCGTTGGAATCTGCTTTTTCTAAAATATAGACGCTATCTTTTATGGATATCTCTGAATCAAAGCTTGCATTGGTAAGATTCTTTTCAAAATAGATACTTAATTTATAGTCATAATTTGTTGAATATTCAAAACTCACAATATTTGTTTCAGCAGTGTAACCCGGTAAAACATTAACATATAAAAACTTAGATTCCTCCATTATATATGTATATCTGCTGATACCATACTCATCTTTTTTTGAGCATTTTTTATTTGAAGAATCTTCAACACTAATATTAAAATTCCATGTATTGGGATCATTTGTAGCGTTCTTTGTCAAATCCCAATTTCCATCTCCTGGCCCCCATCTTACCTGCTCTTTTGGTGTAAAATAAATTTTTATTATTCGTGTGGTGGAGTTTATAATTGTTTCAGAACAATTGTTTATTACAAGTTCTACTTCTTCATTTGGCCAAATAAGATCGAATTCTTTAGTTCCTGATATGTTTCTGTATTGTAAAAACATGTTGAGGTTTCCTCCTTTTGTATCATTATAATCTGAATTGTCATCTCCATTATCATACCAAGATGTTATGTTTATGTACTCTATATCCTCCCAACCATCGTTGTCAGTAATATTAATTTCAAAATAATATTCTTTATTGTTATCTAATAGGCCGGTTTCATTATTAAGTTTCGAGCCTGTTTTGTTCAGTAGGTCATAGCTGTTTATAATAGGTTTAAATTCTGTTGTCTGTTGATTTGAGGTATTAAAATAACATTTAGTATCTGAAGAGATAGGGTGTGATTCATCTGCATGGCCGCTTTCTTTACCTATGCTAAAAAACTCATAATATCCTGTGCTATTGAGATTTTCAAAATCAAAAGTCCAGTTCCATCCTCCAGAAGAATAATCTGTATCAGGATTAGTACCATTCCATTCTTTCCAGGATGAAGTATAATTAACTTTTATTCTAATGTAATCAACATACATGTCCCCATTTGTAACATTACATTTAACTCTGAAATTATTATTGCTAAAATCACTTTTTGACCATGATGCTTCACCCCACAAATCACTACTGCTGCCATATGTTTCAACATCATCAGCACCGCTATCATCAAAATTATTTGATTTTGTAGAAGTATAACTATTCCCACTATCTTTTGAAAGACTTACAGCAAGATCAGATGTCGAACTGCTATTATCGTATCCTTCTACTTCAACAGTTATACCATTTATAGTTGAATCAGGTGGTATTTTATCATATAAAAATGTATTTGATAATGCAAAATTAAGGTAATCTTCTGTATCATAATCTCCAGTTGAGTTATTGATTCCTCTAATATAATTACCATCATCTGAAAAAGCAACTCCAGGGTCTCCTACTTCATCCCACTCATTTTCAGGGTCACCATAGGATGTTGGATAAAGCCAACCTGTATCAACCGCGGGTGCAGTATCCCATGAACTGTTATCGCTACTATAACGATACCAGAGTGTTACATTATCAAGGCAGCTGTCACCACTTGCAGTAATCTCTAGTGGTGAACTAGTCTGCGTATATGGACTTATACTATTAACACATGTTGAAATAGGTTTAGTTGTAAAATGATATGTTTCACTAACATTATCTGTTCCATCATCTGCATAGACACGCCAGTAATATGTAGTATTATAGCTGTTGAACTGGGTGAAATTATAGCTAACTGTACTATTTGCAGATTCACTACTTGTATGAACATTTGTCCAACTACCACTCGTATTTGTAGACCATGTAACAGTTAAACTATCTCCATCACTGTCATTTACATATGCTTCACAGGTTACACTAGGACAAGGATCAATATTTGTACTACCATTAATTGGTGTTTTAAAATCAACAGTTGGATCAGCATTTGTTGTATAAGTAATTTTTAACTCGATGTAATATGAACTAAGTTTGCTTGTTATACTCTCTGATGAATTTACAGCATAATCTGATTGTGCTGCACAAAGAACATCTCCATTATGAATTATATCGCTGAAATTGGAGGTATATCTGGCAGTTAAATTGTCTTTACTATTGTTAGTTCCCTGTGATGCCTTTATATAAGTATCATTTTCTTTTACCCATAGACTATAACCATAAAGTGTTTCAGAATTGTTACAACCTCCAAAGCCTTTCCAGGTGAGATCTATTTGAGTAATATCTTCAACTTGTTCATCTATACTAGTAAAATTAAAACGATGATACTGATACTTATCATCGTATTCGGCCAATGAAGCCGAGTCAATTACATAATTTTCGTCATCTCCATTAATTGCATTATAGTCCCCTTCAGAAAATTCAACTTCATTATCATTAAAATTACCGTTTGCATCAACTCCTTCATATCCATTTGCATCTGTATTATCACATAAGTAGGTGTGTGTATCGTCAATTACTAATGGATAGATGCGTTCTTTATTTCTAAGCCAATCTTTTCCTTCATCTGTTAGAACTTTTGAAATTAAATAATTATTTTCATCTTCTTTTTCTATTTCATAATATATTCCATAACATTTTTGTTTTTGATTGTTTAGTTCGTACATTACAGGTGGAGGAATTTCCCATAGAGTTTTTCCAGTGTTTTTTTGTTTAAAAGTGATGCTGCCATCAGTATTATTTTCAAAAATTATATTATTTATTTGAAAGTTTTTACTAAAAATGGAGCCATTGTGTTCTGCTATTTTTTTACCTGTTTCTTCATTTTTAACTATGTACTCCTCAAGTAGTATGGTTGAAGTAATAGTATATTTTAAGTCGACATTATCATATATGTTATTGTATATTAAAGTATTGTTTTTTACTTCTGCTTGTGAGCTAGAATTATAAACACTATATCCTTGATTGTTTAGGCTGTAGGACATATTATAATTCCCAATTTTATATGTTAAAAAATCTTCATTAATTTCTCTACTAAAATAGGTTTTAAAGTTATTTTTAATATTTTGGAAGTTATTATCCATGCCTTCTTCAATTTTTGTATCTATAGGCTGATAACTTTTTATTTGTTTATCATAATAGTTTTTTATCTCTGGGTTAATAATCTTAGTAATTGTCCCATCTTTATTTTTTATTATATCACTAGAATAACCTGTATATCTTATTTTATTCATGTCTATGTTTATACAATATTTTTCTTTAGAAAAAATTGGTGTAGTCCACTGAACTTTGTCAAAAAGATGGTTTTTATCAGTATCTAATAATTCAAATTCTTTAATAGTTAGTTCGCTTTCCTCAACTAATTGCTTTAAATTAAACTGACATCTATATCTTATCTCAGGTATATTCGTACTAATCTGTACATTAGAATAATTATCTGGTGAACTTAATCTAATTTTTTTTATAAAAATTCCATTTTTTTCAACTTTTGACTCCTCGATTTTGATATTTTTCCTAACTGTTCTAATTGTCACATCTTCATTATTAAAAAAATCAGGGTTAGTATCTTTTTGCTCATTTCTTGGATTTGATTCAAATGAATGGATAATTGGTACAAAAAAGGTAGATATGATTAAAACTAGGGCTATTAAAAATATTTTAAGTGTTTTTACCTTTGGACAAATCCCATCCTTTAAATGCATCCCATCATAATATAATTAATTATTGCTATAAATAACTTGTCCACTAAATCTCTGTTTTTGTGTCTTTAGAACATATTTGATATTAGAGTGCCACTATAATGAGCAAGTAAAACAACAATTACCCCTACTAATAAATGTTCTGAAACAACATGACTAACTTTTTTATTTTGATTTTTTGCCATTCTATAGCTAAAAATACTAAGTAATGAAAAACCATAGATCAAACTTAAAATCATTGCATTAGTTAAATTTAGGAGAAGTACGGGAAGTACAAATGAAGATGCAACAAAAAATTTTACTAAAAAGGTACATAAAGTAGACTCCCAAATTTCTTTAGTTGTATGAACATTTTCAGATTCTTCAGATACATGGATCCCCATAGCATCTGAAAATGAATCTGCTATTGCGATTGTTAAAATCCCTCCGATAACTGCAAGTTTTGAGTTTGTTCCTGAATTTAAACCTATCATAAGTCCCAGTGTGGTAATTACTCCAGATGTTAAACCAAAACTTAAACCTACTTTTATTGAGTGTTTCATGTCGTTTTTAATCTCTCCATTACAAGGTATTTCTTTTATAACAACTATTTCTATAAATACTTTGGTAAAATTTCAATTTTCAATGAAATTTATTAGAAAACTATTAAAATATCCTTTGTATATGGCCCAAGCGATGGCAGTTACAATAGATAAAGAAAAATGTACGGCATGCGGAGCATGTGTTGATGTGTGTCCTGTTGATGCAATAACAATTGAAGACAAAGCAGTTGTCGATGAAGATACATGCATTGATTGCGGAACCTGTGTTGATGAGTGTCCCGTAGAAGCTATTTCTTTATAAAAAATGTTTATATCCTCCATATGGGGGATATATTTCTTAATTTTTTGTTTTTGAATATTTCAAGCAAATTTCTACTAGTTTTGACGGGCAGCTTTTTAAATTTCCAGTTTTAATGTAATCTTCCAATCTTTTTAGCCATAAAGGAGTCATTTCACATTTATTTACAACTTCCACAAATTTAATTACAGCATTCATAGTTTTTTCATTTAAAATGTGTTCCATTTCACATGCATCTTTTTCAGCAATATTTTTATCAACACCTAGAAGTATTAAAAATTCTTTCAACTTGGTATGTTTTTCTTTAGTATTACTCGCAATTTTTTCTCCTTTTTTTGTTAATGTTACGCCACCGTATTTTTCATAGTTTATGTATCTTTCTTTAGAGAGTTTTTGAAAGATTTCAGTAACACTAGATGGTTTTACATCAAAATATTTAGCAATATCATTTGTGTGAACTTTTTCTTTATCTTTTTGAAGATCATATACGAGTTCTAAATAATCTTCAATTGTTTTTTTCCTCAAAAAATCACACTCCAATAAGTATCAATCTTAAGATTATTCCAACAATTGCAGCCGCGCCTATCATAATGAGTGCTGATTTAATCATGTCTTTGATTCCTAGTTCTTTTATCATTACAGCAAATGTTGCAATACAAGGGAAAAACATTGTTAGCATTGTTGCAACAATTACCAGCTGCATAGGGTTAAAAGTACCTGCATCAAAACTAAGTAGGGTTCCTACTGCTAAATCTTTTCTTAAAAAACCACTTATTAGAACTATTGAAGTTTCACCTGGAAGACCAAAGATAATAGTCATTAATGGTTTGAATGCTTGAGAAATATAATCAATAAAACCGATTGAATATAGTATGTTAATTGCCAGTACTCCAACAAACATCCAAGGGAGTGCATCTTTAATGAACCATTTTATACGCATCCATGTTTTTTTAAGAGTTGTTTTAAGATGTGGAACTCTATAATTTGGAATTTCAAGAAATATTTCAGGGCTTTCGCCTTTTATGAATTTATTTAGAATGATTCCTAGTACAAAATAGATTACTATCAATGTTGAAAATACCATAAGAATATATATTATCGGTGGGAATTGTAAACTACCTTGTATTTTTTCATCTGAAAACATTGCAAATACAAGAGATGTTTGCGCCATGCAGGGGACAGCTATTGATAAAAGTGTTGCAGCGATTAATCTTTGTTTTCTTGTCTCTAGAGACCTTATCGATAGCATTCCTGGTACGTTACATCCAAGACCTAAAAAAACTGGTATTATCCCATATCCATGCATTCCAATTTTATGAAATATATTGTCAACAAGTGTTGCTAGTCTTGGAAGATATCCTGTGTCTTCTAATAGAGATAGCATAAAATAAAATGCTATAATATAAGGTAGGACCATTCCAATTGGAACGTATATTCCTGTTGTTAGCATTCCAAGTGATTCTACAAAATCAATTTGTGCATATTCTTGGCTTATTAGGAAGTTATATAGAAAACCTGGGCCTAAGTAGTCTCCTAGCCTAGTTATTAAAGGCCGATATAGATTTTCAAATATCGGATTTAAAATATATTCTATTAGATTTTCACCAATTAAACGAACCATCCAGAAAGCTGAGAAAATAATTCCTATAGCAATTGGTAGTCCTGTCAAAGGTTTTATTGTTAAATCAGAAATTTTATCTTTTATGCTGTGATGTTTATGTTCAATTTTTTCTACTTTTTTTATTGTCTTTCCTATCTCTACCCAGCGTCCTTCTTCACTTGTTGGTTTTATTTTCTCTGAAACTTTTGCTTTTTTTATGTTATTAACTAGTTCTTTTATCCCTTCTCCTGTTAGTGCAACGATTGGTGTAACTGGAACTTTTAGTATTTCTCTTAGTTTTTTTTCATCTATCTGTATTCCTATATGTTTTGTTTCATCCCACATATTTAAAGCAATTATTATTGGGATATCTTTTTCTAAAAGTTCAAGTGTGAGATACAAATTTCTTTCAAGATTTGTTGAATCTAAAACATTTATTACAATATCGGCATCTTTAAAAATTTCAGATGCTACTTTTTCTGATTTATTTGATGGTTCAAGTGAATATGTTCCAGGTGCATCTATTATTTCATATGTTTCATCCTCTAGTTTCATTTTACCTTTAGAAAAATCAACAGTTGTACCTGGATAGTTTGATGAAATAACATGTGCGCCTGTAAGCCGGGAAAAAACTACACTTTTTCCAACATTAGGATTTCCCATTAAAACAATTTTTTTGTTCATAGTTCTTCAACTATTATTTTATGTGCCATACCTCTTCCTATTGTCATTTTACATTTTCCAGCTGATATTGTCAATGGCCCCATTAGCGGTTGTTTTGATATTACTTCAACGTTTTGCCCTATTCTAAGCCCCATAACACACATCCGTCTATGAAAATTTCTCCCTCTATGTATCTTTACGATTTTTGCTTTTTTTTTCGGTGAAAGGTCTGAGAGTTTTTTGATGTTTTTTTCCATAATAATCACATTTTTAGGTATGCCTAAATTTTATTATATAATTTGAAGTTTAAATAAATTTCGGTATGCCTAAATTTTTAGATAAAAAAATAAAAAGGAGGTAAATAAATCTTATGCAATTGTTATTTCATCACAAAGATAAACATCTTGGATCGAATTTAATAATTTAATTCCTTCTTCCATGGGTCTTTGAAATGCCTTTCTACCTGATATTAGGCCAGTTCCACCCGCACGTTTGTTTATTACAGCAGTCCGAACAGCTTGAGCAAAATCATTATCACCAGAGGCGCCACCAGAGTTTATCAGGCCAATTCTGCCCATATAGCAATTTGCCACCTGGTATCTAACCATATCGATAGGATGATTGGAACAAAGTTCATCGTATATTTTTTGATCGTATTTTCCGTATTTTATGCCCTCTTCATTCATTGCAATATATCCGCCATTGATAGTAGCTTGTTTCTGTTTTATAATATCTGCTTGAATTGTTGCACCCAAATGATTAGCTTGACCGGTTAAATCAGCAGAAGAATGATAGTCTTTACCATCTTTTTTAAAG
The DNA here is from genome assembly GCA_964518165.1 of uncultured Thermoplasmatales archaeon. Lineage (GTDB taxonomy): Archaea > Thermoplasmatota > E2 > DHVEG-1 > DHVEG-1 > CAYZTD01. Next base: position 8,060 of record CAZFFN010000099.1, on the reverse strand, counting down.
GCACTATTTCTCAAATAACACCAAAGAACTGTCCCCATTCCAAGTTCATGAGCATATTTAAACGCTTCACTAACTTCTTGAATCTGACGATTACTAAGATCTTTGTCTGAGCCAAAATATATTGTACAGCCAACAGCCGCTGCACCCATATCCCAAGCTTGCTCGACATCTGCAAACATTATTTGATCAAAGGAATTTGGATAAGACATTAATTCATTATGGTTTAGCTTTATAATAAATGGAATTTTATGTGCATATTTTCTAGAAATCGATCCGAGAACTCCTAGAGTTGATACTACTCCATTGCAACCGCCTTTAATTGCTAACTTTATGATATTCTCAGGATCAAAATAAATAGGATTAGGTGCAAAAGAAGCAGCGGCGCTATGCTCTATTCCTTGGTCAACAGGCAGAATAGATACATAACCAGTACCAGAAAGACGACCGTGATTAAAAATTGATTTTAGATTTCTCAGAACATTTGTGTTTCTATCTGAATCCATAAAAATTCTATCAACAAACTCAGGACCAGGTAGATGTAATGTATCTGACTTTATTTTAGGATTATTAAAACCAAGTAACGTATCGGCTTCTTCACCCAGATAATTTCTAATCATATCTATTTTGTTTTTACCATTATTTTTTTTAATTTCATTTAATTCTTGCATAAGAATTCCTTCTCTCCAAATATGATTAATTAAAGCTTAGCTAAAAAAACTTTCTAGAGTTTTCCTTCTTTGTGTCGTTTACCTAGTTTTTTAAGCATGTCTTTAGTCATTGAAGATAAATCATGAGATGGATTCCAGTTCCATTCGTCTCTTGCTGCTGAATCATCAATTGAACTTGGCCAAGAATCCGCGATGTCTTGTCTGAAATCTGGTTTATATTCACATTTAAATTCAGGTATATGTTTTTTGATTTCACTAGCAAGTTTTCCCGCTGTAAAACTCATTGATCCAACATTAAAATCACAATGATGTTTTAAACTAGATATATCTGCTTCCATAAGATCAATTGTTGCTTTTATACAATCAGGCATATACATCATAGGAAGACGCGTATCTTTTTTTACAAAACAGGTGTATTTTTTGTTTTTAATTGCTTCATAAAAAATTTCAACCGCATAGTCTGTTGTTCCACCGCCTGGGAGAGTTTCACTACTAATAATTCCAGGGTATCTAAGACCCCGGGCATCAATTCCAAATTTTCTAAAATAATAATCTCCTAATAGTTCACCTGATACTTTTGTAACGCCATACATGGTTCTTGGTTTCAATACAGTTTCTTGAGGGGTATTTTCCTTTGGAGTTTCTGGTCCGAAAACTGCTATTGAACTAGGAACAAAAACCCTAGTCATATCATATTCTCGAGCTAGGTCATATATGTTATTTAGACCCTCAACATTTACACTCCAACATAAGAAGGGTTTATCTTCACCAACCGCAGAAAGAATTGCAGCCATATTATAAATTGTATCAATATCATATTTTTTTACTAATTTTTCAACTGTTTTTTTATCGTTAATGTCTACTCCCATTTCAAAAGGTCCTGATTCTTCAAGTTCTTTACTTGGTTTTGTTTTTCTACCACAAGCAATAACATTGTCTTTTCCATATTTTTTACGTAATTCAAGAGTTAATTCTGAACCAATTTGGCCTACAGCTCCTGTGACTAGTATTTTTTTCATTTTCTTTTTTGCCATTTGAAAGTTATTCCCCGTTTTTTTATTCCTTATAGAAAAAGAATATAGATACTTTACTATTTAAGAAAAGAAAAAACCAATACTCTTTTATTAATCTGTTTCAGATTCTATATTTATCCATATGTTTCCATCATGGAGACCTAGAGAATCAGCTTCAGAAGGTATATCAATCATAATTTGAACCCATACAAAATCAGATACTCCGCTCACAGCATTGTTATTATCTTTTGAGTATCTAACATGTGATATATTATCCCATTCCGTTGAGATGCTTGTACCTGCTCTATTTGAAACATTATAACACATATCAGAGGGATCTTCATTTCCTTCTGCAAGTGTCCATGCAGTAGTATTAGTAGCATTGACTAACGTGTAATTATCCCACATAAGTACTGTTGAAGGATCATTAGCAGTACTATTTGCGTTTGCATCTCTATCTCCATGCAACCAGATTTTCATGTAGGTGTAATTATCAGAAGTCACATTAAGATGGGTAATATTTAATGAACTATTTTCCTCGTTTACAATTCCAAATGCTGCTGAAAAAGTTCTCTGCATGTTTGTTGAATAAACATCCCCTAAGTTTAATTTTATTCTAATATTTGATACATTATCCCCCTCAATCCTCAATACTCTTTGTCCATCAGTTGAATTATCTGATCCTATATATCTTATAGATGCATTGCATGGATGAACTAAAGTATATTCATAACCTATTTTTGTTACAGCATATTGAGTAGCAACTACTACATTTAAAATCAAAAATAAAACAGCCAATATCGACAATTTCCTACTTACTTTCATTTCATTTCACCCTTCTCTGTATATATTGTCACAATTTAACGTGATATATAATATCATGAGTATTGTTTTTAATTAACCATATAAAAAGATATTTCGTTTTTTTTACAGTATGTAAAAATGTCAATCTATAGTTAAAAATTAAAAAAAATGATTATGGTCTTGGTAAAAGATTAGTTTTTTTTACTAAATCAGGAATAATATCTTCCCAAAATAAGGCAGTAATATGAACTCCTTTTAAACCTTTAATTTTCTTAATTTCAGAAATCAGTTCCAAGGATATCTTAAAACCTTCTTTTTTAGGTTCGTCGCTATTTTTCATCCTTTCATATATTTCATCAGGAATATCAACACCAGGAACATGAAACTTCATCCTCTCAGCCATTCTCAATGATTTTAAGGGAGTTATTCCTGCTAAAATGGAAACTTTTTTATCAAGACCTTTTGAACAAACATCTTTCATATATTCTTTGAACCTTTCTAGATTATAAACACTTTGAGTTTGAATAAAATCAGCACCAGCATAAACTTTTTTTTCAAGTCTGTCAACTCTATATTCATAGGGCTCAGCGAAGGGATTAGCTGCAGAACCAATAAAAATTTGAGGTGTTCCATATTTGATCTTGTCGCCACTTTGAAAAATGCCTGAATCTCTCATATTTTTAACAATTTTAACAAGTTGAATAGAATCAATATCATAAACTCCTTTAGCATCAGGATGATTTCCAAAAGACTGATGATCTCCAGATATAAAAAGAATATTTCTAATTCCACACGCAGCAGCACCTAAAACATCACTTTGAAGAGCAATCCGATTTCTATCACGGCAGCTGATCTGCATTATAGGTTCTAAACCCATATCTTTAAGAATAATACCTCCGCCAAAACTAGAAAGCCGTACAACAGCAGTCTGATTATCTGTAACATTAAACCCGTCAACAAACCCTCTTAATTTCTCAGCTTTAATTCTTATCTTGTCAGCGTTGCATCCTTTAGGAGGGCCCACTTCAGCAGTGACTACAAACTTTTTTTCTGAAAGTAATTTTTCAAGATTAGATTTATAATTCATCTTTAACGCTCCTATGCATTACAGTTGATTTGCTCCAATTTTTAGGATTTTGTATCTTTTTTAAAACATCTAATCTATCTTTTTTTCTTAAAAATTCATATATTTTAATCCAGACACAATCAATTTCAGGATTAACTTCGCATTTTTTATCATGTGTTCCACCGCAAGGACCATTTAAAATGCTTTTAGGACAAAGAGAAACAGGGCAAAAGCCACCAAACTCATCTAATAGGCATTCGCCGCACATTTCACATTTTTTTTCAAAAACACCATATCTTTTTGTTTCACCTAAAAATAAGGTGTCATTACCTGAAACTATATCTTTATCTGAAAATATTTCAGATACAGTCTGACATCCATTTCCACATGCTAAAACAAGTAATGTATCTGAATTTTCTAAACTTTTTTTATGCTTTCTAAACATCCGTTTATCGTTATTTAGATTACAAGCAGGGTCAAGAATTTCCCATCCAGTAACTTTCACAAAATTTTTCTCTAATTGTTTTTTCATTTCAAGAACTTCAGTTTCTCCACCTGTGTTACATAAGGTAGCACACTCGCTGCAACCTACGATAAAAACTGATTTTTTTTGAATTTTGTTTAGTATCTCTTCAAAATCTTTTTGTCTAGTAATAATCATTTAAGAAAGTCAATAAAGATATGTAATATAATACTTTTTAAGTTAAAAATGAAAATATCTAAATACAACACAAATATTTTGGAATACAAAAACTAATAGTTTATTTTAGAGGAAGGATTATGTTAGATGATTTAGAGGGGATTTCAAAGATAGATAAATCAAATATGATTGAGGCAGTTCAAGAATTTCCAGATCAAATCAAGCAATCAGAAGAAATAATTTACCAATCGGAACTTGAAAGGATATACAAAGTAGATAACATTGTTGTAACAGGTATGGGCGGCTCAGCTATATCTGGTGATATAATGCAGGCCTATTTCAGAGATAAAATTGACATTCCTGTATATGTTAATAGAAAATACGATCTACCAAAATGGGTTCATAAAAATACATTGGTTTTAACTCAGAGTTACTCTGGAAATACAGAAGAAACTCTTTCATCTTTTAAAAATGCATATCAAAAAAGATGTAAAATAATTGGAATATCTTCAGGTGGAAAACTGGAAGAATACTGTAAAAAAAGAAATGTTCCTCACTTGAAAATACCTTCTGGTTATCAGCCAAGAGCAGCAACTGGTTATATGCTTTTTATGGCACTTTATGCATTAAAAAAAAGTGGAATATTAAAGATAGAGATTGATAAAGAAATCAAAGAAACAATTACAGAAGCAGAAAAAATTAGAAATCAAAATAAAAAAGATGTATCTTTAGAAAAAAACTTTTCCAAACAAATTGCAAAAAAAATACATGGGTCTACACCGCAGATATATGGCTTCAAACAATACACACCAATTGCAAAAAGATGGTGCACTCAATTTAATGAAAACAGTAAAATTTTTTGTAGATATGATGAAGTATCAGAATCAAATCACAACGACATAGTCGGCTGGTCTATGAATCAAGATGTTACAAAAAATTTTTCATGTATTTTATTTAGAGATAAAGATGAAGAGTCAGTGTATATGGAAAAAAGGTTTGAATTTATGAAAAAACTCTTTAAAACAAACGCTAAAGATACAATTGAAATAAATATAGAAGGAAAAAAGACTCTTTCAAAGATGATAAATACAATGTATAAAGGTGATTTTATCAGTTGTTATCTAGCAATTTTAAGAAAAATCGATCCGACACCAGTTAATATTATTTCAGAATTAAAAGAAGAACTTGAAAAAATATAACTTTGACATTTAAAGTAAATTTATATATTTACAATGTATTCAAAAAATGAAATACTCTTCCAATAATATATTGGGGTGCTTTGGGTTTAAAATGACAAAAAAACCAAATAATCAACCTCTTAGTTTTAAAAAGCAAGGGAAAAAATCTTCAGATTATGATAGATATAAAACTCTTTTTGAATCAATTAATGCAGGAGCTTTTATCACATCAATTGATGGCGAGGTAATTGAAGCAAATCTTAAATCCTGTTATCTACTAGATTATGAATGGGAAGAATTAATTGGCCTTTCCTTTGAAAAAATCTTTCCAAAAAATGTTGATTGGGGTCAACTTAGAGAAGAGATAATGTCAAAAGGAGGTATGAATTTTGAATCAGAAAGTAAAAAGAAAGATGGAACAGTTTTTCCTGTTGCAATTGATACTTCTCTTTTTAAACTTGAAAAAAGACCAGTGATGCTTGCACTTATATGGGATATTTCTGAGAGAAAGACTGCTGAAGAAAAACTTAGACAATCTGAGGAAAAATATAGAAGTATTTTTGAAAACAGTGCTGTAGCAATAATGCTAACAGATGAAAATGAAAAAATTATCTCATGGAACGGTTATGCTGAAAAAATACTTGAAATGAATCAAGCGGATTTAGAATATAAACCAGTTGAATCGTTATACCCTGCAGAAGAATGGCAAAAAATACGTTCAGAGAATATAAGAAAAAAAGGAATTCAGCATTTACTTGAAACAAAGATGTACAAAAAAGACGGTTCTCTTTTTGATGTTGATTTATCAGTAAGTGTCTTAAGAGATGAAAATGGGAAAATTACTGGCAGCGTAGGTATAGTTAAAGATATATCTGAAAAAAAGAGAGCTGAAAAAAAACTTAGAGAAAGCGAAGAAAAATATGAAGGATTATTTGAATCAACAACAGATGGAATGCTTGTTCTTGATGCGCGTGGAGAAATTAAGGATATCAATGGAAAAGCATTGGAACTATTTGGAAAAGATCAAAATGAGATGATAAATGAAAATTTTCTCAGCATGGGTCTTCTTACCCCTAAAGCTCTATCTATTGTAGTTAAACAATTCCAGGAGTTATTATCCAATAAAAAATCTGAAAGTCAAGAAACTGAAATAATTAACAGAGATAATAAAAATTTGAATGTAGAGCTTACATCTTTTTTCCTTAGTAAAAAAGAAAAGGAAGTTGATAATTTTGTCCTTATAATTAGAGATATAACTGAGAGAAAAAAGACTGAAATAAAACTTGCTAGAGAACATGAACTTCTACAGACATTAATGAATAATATGCCTGATCCAGTTTATTTTAAGGATAATGAAAATAGATTTTTAATGGTAAATAAAGCAATGGCGGCAAATAATAATGTAAAACAAGATGAAATGATTGGTAAAACTGATTTTGATTATCTAGGTCCAAAAAGAGCTCAAGAAGCATTCAAAGAAGATGAGGATGTGATGAACACTGGTAAATTCATAATTAACAAGCCTAGAAAATATATTCGTGAAGATGGCGTTGAAAGTTGGGTTAGTGTAACAAAAATTCCTCGTTTTGATGAAGAAGGCAGTGTAATTGGTATGATGGGCATAAAAAAGGATATTACATACTGGAAAAAAATTGAAGCCTCACAAAATAAAAATTAATACTCATTTAGCAACCTGCCTTTTGGTTTTTTACTGTAAAATTTACAAAAATTAGGCGAGTATGGAGATTTTGACGTGTATTAAAAGTAAATTGTTTTTTTATAGGATTATTTATTTCTTTTGATATATTTATTGGTATTGTTCTAATTTATACCACATAATTAATATATGATAAATACCATAAATTTGAAAGAGTTTTTCTATCTATTATTTATTGAAAATTAATTATTTATATTTAAATAATTTGTACAATTACAGCCGATAATTATAAATATATGTTTTACCATAGTAATACTATGGTGATATAGTGACATCTGTTAATGTTAAAATATCGAAAGGTATGGAATCAAAGATTAAAAATTTTCTTAAGAATCATCCTTATTACATGAATAAAAGTGAAATGATACGTGATGCTATTAGACATCTGATTGAATCAGAAAACAGATTGTCTACAGAAACTCTAAAAGTAATAGATGAAGGAAAAAAACAGGTGGAGGGTGGAAAAGGTAAAACTTTGGAAGAGTTGGAAAAGGAATTAAATGAATGAAATATTATTCACAGATCCTGCTTCTGATCAATTTAAAAATTTAGAGAAAGATATTCAAGAAAGAATACTTTCAAGACTTAAGAAGATGAGAAATTTACCTGATCATTATCTAAAACCTCTGAAAGGATATCCATATTTTAGCCTACGAAGTGGTGATTACAGAGTTATCATAGATTGGAGAAAGAAAAATAATCAGCTCTGGGTAGTTGCAGTAGGTCATAGAAGAAATATTTACGAAAAAGAATTTTAAAAATTTTTTTAAAATTTCTATTGAGATCGTTGGAAATGATTATAATTTACTAATAAATAGAAGTGAGAATAACATTTTACAAAAAAACTAGTTTTTCTCCCGTAAAATTAACAAAGATTACGCGAGGAGGGAGATTCGAACTCCCGAGGTCGTAAGACCAAAGGATTAGCAATCCTTCGCCGTGGCCAGGCTGGGCCATCCTCGCATATTTTTAAA
>CAZFFN010000098.1:0-5678 GCA_964518165.1 uncultured Thermoplasmatales archaeon | reverse complement strand
ATAATTTTTTTTTCAATAGTATCATTAATCAAGATGAGTAAAGTCCAAACAATAAAATAGTGTCAGATGATATGAAATTATTTCTCAGACAGGCTCTTTTATTATCTATATTACAATGTGGAAATTTACCAAGGGAGGTAAATAAGAATGAGATTGAAAAAAATAACTGCTATATTAATGGTTATGTTGTTGACGTTAAGTTTTACAAGCACATTGACATATTCTAATGTGGTTGAATCGAAAGAAAATAAAATTCAAAGATTTCATTTAGAGAATACTATCTCCGAACCAATTTTTTCGATAAAAGATGATTTTCTTCATGTTGAGATTGATGATGAAAATAGTTATTTGAATGAACCGGGCAATCCTATGTTGCCAGTGGTTACAAAATCAATTAACTTTCCTGCGGGTACTGAAATTATTAAAACAACTATTGATATTACCTACTCTGAGATTATTCTTAATAAAAAGATAGTTCCTTCTCCTAAACCCATTCCGCTTAAAAAAGAGTTAATACTAAATTCAGTTAATGATCTTGCGATGAATTTCACAGTATATGATTCCAATAATTATTATCCTTCTATGGATTATGATGTTGGAAACGGAGTTGGATTGGATGATGGTTCACGTGTGACTTTTGTGAATATTAACTGTTATTCTAAATACTCTCCAAAGCAAGATTTGCTCAAAGTTCCTAAGGGAATCGATATTGTTGTTGAATATAGGTTACCATCTGAAACATTATTTAATGAAAATAAATATGATATGTTAATAATTACTGATAGATCTTTTATTGATAATCTTCAACCATTAGTAAATCACAAAGAGAATGTTGGAATTAAAGTAAAAGTTGAATCTGTGCAAGATATCGTTATGGCATATGATGGCAGGGACAATGCAGAAGATATAAAATTTATGATTAAGGATTCAATTGAAACTGATGGTATCAAATATGTTTTATTAGTTGGTGGCCATGTTGGTCAAACTCACGAGTGGTATGTGCCAGTAAGATATAGTAACAATTTTGATGGATCGTATACGAATAGTGGTATTAAATATGACCCACAATATTTAAGCGATTTATATTTTTCTGACATATATAAATATGGTGATGGGGGTTCATTAGAATTTGAAGATTGGGACAGTAATGAAAATGATATTTTTGGTGAGTTTAGTAGATTTGGAATCAATAAAGATATAATAGATTTTTATCCTGATGTTTATCTTGGTCGTCTCCCGGTTAGATACTCTTGGGAAGTAGATCTTATTGTTGATAAAATTATATCTTATGAAAAAACTGCAAGTGATTCTTGGTTTAAAAACGCCTTGATGATCGGTGGTGATACCGTTCCACCAGCTAGAGATGAAAGTGGACTTGCAGAAGATGGAAAATATGAAGGAGAGATAACAACTACTTTAGCTGAAGATTATTTAAAATCAAAAGATTTTGTTGTCAAAAAATTGTATACTTCTGATGGGTCATTCTCTGGTATCGATGATGTGATAAATGGGATTAATGAAGGGCATGGTTTTGTTTTTTTCTCAGGGCATGGCGATCCGTCTCTTTGGGGAAATTTTTTACCGGATGCCCAAACAGAAGGTGAATTTATAGATGGCTTAACGATATTAGATACTCATCGCTTATCAAATAAAGATAAACTACCAATTGTGGTTATTGGTGGTTGTCATAATGCACAATTTAATGTCACCATGCAACATATTCTGGATAATAAAGGATTGAACTATAAAAGGGCCTTTTTTAACGAATGGATTCATCAGGATACTTGTTCAGCCTTATTATTTGAAGAGGATGGTGGATCTATTGCCTCGATTGGAGGTACTGGTTTAGGATATGGTTATTATAATGAATGGACTCTTTTAGGTTTGGGTGGTTTTCTTAATACTCGTTTTTTCCATGCTTTCACAAATCAACAAAAAACTTTTCTCGGTGAAGCACATAGTCAAGCAATAACTGACTATATCAACAAAGAAGGCTCATTAATAGAGGGAGTTAATGCTGATACAATTGATAGAAAAACGATTGAAGAATGGGTTCTTCTTGGAGATCCAAGCTTAAAGATTGGCGGATACACAGATATCCTGGAGACAAATTCAAATGAATCAAGGGATGATTCAAAGTCAAAAGAAAAAACTAATGTTGGTAACTTAGATGAAGTTGAAGTTCCTGAGTGGAATAAGGGATCTTCTTGGATCTATAGTATAGATGATTTTAACTTTAATTTCGCTGAAATATCTGGGAGAGATGTCAATTTACAATTTAAATCTGATGATGTTGAATTTTCTGTTATTGGTGTAACAAATAAAGAATATTTTGTTAATTTAATTGCAGAGGATTTAGAGTTATTTTTAGATTTAAACTTTGATTTATTTAATAATAAGAAACCATTAAAATTAACTCTTGAACTTGTTGACACAAAAATGAATGGTGAAATAATATTTAATAAAGATAATCTGGGTATCACATCAACCAAAATTGAAATTAAAGCTGCATTGGACACAGAAGCATTGCTGCAAAATATTAATTTTGATATTCCCTCGATAGTCCCAAATGTTATCAAAAAGATTCCATTAACAATCTCATTAGATTTAAGTTTTGATAATCCTTTTGAGGTTTTCAAATATCCCTTATCAATTGAAAAAGGTTGGGGTTTTGATGAAAATATTATTAATATTGAGGGAACTGTTAAATCACCTGTTCTAAGATTGGTTTCAATACTAAATAAATTAGCAAATATAGTAGGTGTAGAAATATTACCTCCATTTCTATCAGATAGCCTTCCTATAATTGATATAGGTGATATTCTCGAAGCATATTCAGGTTCTAACCAAATTGAAATTTCTAAGTCTGGTGAAATCCTTGCTCTACCAGTTTTCGTTTGTAAAAACCAGGAGCGAGTATCAGTTGAAGCCGGTGATTTTGATACGTATAATTTGTGGTTTATCCATGGATCTGGTGAATTTTATTATTCGCCGGAAGCACAGAATATTGTAAAGATATCGGGTAATTTCAAACATTACATTCCAATTGTGGATAATGTAAATTTCGAACTGGTTAAAATGGTAAATTAAAATATTATTACCATTCTTTATTCCTTGATGGGTCTAATACCCCGTTGCTTGCATCGATTGTATATTAGGTTAAGAAATCCGTCTTGGAAATTGGCGAAATACCCCGGAGCTTGCTCCGACTGGGATAGCCAATTTCAGGATTTCTAATTTATTTTTTTTATTTTTTCAGAATATTAAAAAAATGATAAATTGTCCTTACAAAAAAATTTATGTAAATAATAATGAACTTTTATGATAAATTTCTTGGTTAAAAATGTATTCTGTTTAGCATTATTTTATATCAATTTTTATATAATCAATGTTTTGTATGATTTTATTTTAATTCATCAATATTTTTAATAATTTATTTGGATCTATGTTTTGCGGATTATCTTCCTTCTCCCTAATCTTAATTAAATTCACTATTTTTTGGTTCAATGGGGCTTTTAAATTATTTTTTTTAGCCAATCTTACTATTTCTCCATTTATAAAATCTATTTCTGTTTTTTTATTTCTTTGCAAGCTTTGTTGCATCGAATTCTTCGCTTCTTTATCATAATTCTTTAATGAAAATGCAATTTTAAATAAAAATGGATTTAAAATTTTGAGCGTTTTGATTAGGCGTTCAGGGTCAAACTCTGATATTTTTTCTTTTTTAATATTGGATTTTCTAATAATTTCTATACCTTCTTCTAAAATTTTAATTATTATACGTTTAGAATTATTATCTGAGAATGATTCTTTAATAGTTTGACCCGTTAATGCCGTTACAGCATTCTGTAAATTTAAAATCGTTTTACTCCAAAGATAACCTTCAATATTATTAACAACCTTAGTATTTAATCCAATTTGAGTCATATTTTCACAAAGATCTGCAGAATCATGATCTTTGTCTTTTTCTAAAAGTAATCCTCCGGGAAGAGTAACTTTTACTTTTCCAGGTTCTAAATATAATGAATTGAAAACAATAACTGACCGTAGCACCTTATTTTTTAGATATTTAGTAAAAATGCTTTTATTTCTCAGTCCATTCTGCAATGAAATAATTATTGTTTTTTTATTCATTAAATCCTTTAAATTCGCAGCAACTTTTTCAGTATCAATAGTTTTGACACAGACAAAAATTACATCAATATCATTTAACAAATTAATATCTGAACTTATTTTAAATTTTAAACTCTTAATTTTTCTCTTTTCGATTAAAATTTTAATTCCCTTTTCCTTTATTTTTTTAACTTGTTCCTTTTTTCCAATTAGGGTGACATCTTTGCCTGAGATTGATAAAAAACCTGCAACTACCGTTCCAACTGCACCTAATCCAAGAACAGCATATTTTTTATTATCCTTTGATATCGATTGATTTTCTTTTTTATTATTTAAAAATTGTAAAAAAATTGAAGATATTATCAACAATAAATACAAAAAAATTACCAATTCAATATTTAAAAATCCATATATAAATATTAATCCAAATGTAATATTATTTAAGATAGATATGTACTTAACATCATATTTATTCTTGCTTAATTTGTTATTTAAATCATGGGTCTTGTAAAATTGTAAAAGGTATAAAATGAAAATTGCAATTAAATAAATGGAAATTAAATAATTGAATTTTTCTGTAAATATGTTGAAAATGTTGTTTAAATAAACTAAGAATAAACAATTTAAAAGATTTAAAAAAAGGATGAAAAAATAGGATTTTTCCACCCCTATCAATATAGGAATCGTTTTATAAGACATCTTTTTATCAGAATCAATGGTTTTAATAGCATTCGATATGGAGATGGAGGTATCATGTACTAAAAATATAATTGGTAGGAACCAAATGTAAAACTCGAAAGAAGGTAGTTTTAGATTAGATGAGAAAATAACAAAAAAATAAAATTCAATTAATAGTAAACCATCAACAAGATGACTAAAAATTGGTTTTGATTTAGAAATTTTATTAAAAATAACTACAGATAAAGCTATAAGAGATATTAAGATTATATTTTTCTCGTTTAGAAATAAGATAGTTAAAAAAGTGCCGATAAATGCCAATATAAATCCAATAGTCAAAACGGATTTTGAATTTAGTCGATGTGACGGAATTGGTTTTTCAGGATGTTGTATCTTATCTAATTCTTTATTTAAATATGCCAAAATATATCTCGTTCCAATCCAACCAATTAATACAATCAGAAATGTCAATAAAGTATGCGGAAAATCATTAAAAGTTTTATTTGCAAATTTTATTCCTAAAAATGAAACTGATCCGCACCAAAAAACTGTATAAATCTGCCAAATTTCTAAATGAGCTAAAATTTTATTTTTTATTATTTTATAATTTCTGTTGTCATTTTTTTTGGTAGATTCGCACATTAATTACACCAACTTCTTCATCTTAAATTATAACTACATAAGGCTGTATTGATATTTTAGTTATAATTAGTTAATTTAATAGTTTTTTCACAACTTTACAAATTAGATTTTAGAATGGTGGAGTGACCCCCAAATAATGCACAACAAACTCAGTAGGTTACATTTTTTAGGGACACCCCTATTAGTTTCCTAATAGGGATGCAAAATCAATGGATATGAGTATATGGAGGGTGTTATTTATAACT